>CAJYBF010000027.1 GCA_913064935.1 uncultured Mollicutes bacterium | reverse complement strand
TTGTTCCTGGCTCTACCGGTGATCGTCTCTCTTTGTTGTTCTGGTAGCTAGACGATCGATGATATCTCTTTTTTACTCACACTGTCGTTTGTGCTTCATGTACTCTTTCGCTGCGAGTCTTAGTCGTGAATACCGTTGTTCGTGTCGATTCCCTTCCTCTTGTTCTTCTACTCTGTTCTAAGTACTTATTTTATGCGTTTTATCGTTTTTTTTTTTTTTCTGTTTTTTTTTCTTTTTTTTTTTTTAATGATACCGCGACCACCGAGATCTACACTCTTTCCCTACACGACGCTCTTCCGATCATCCCACCGTCGCTGAAGTGAAAATGGGGTATATACATTTTTATAAGCGAAGGTGGATTAACCTTCACAACCGCCAAGTGCAACAGTAAGAGTCTTAGAACCAGAATACAGTTTTCCGTCTCGGCCTTCAACAATAGCGGTGACAGTAATAGGTGTACCATCTGACTTTAGTTTGATCTTAAGGTCATAATCAATAACACTGTTTTCATGGACAGTATACGATGCTACGGCCGCTTCAGGGTTTGCGTTTTGAAAGATAGCGACGGATTTTGCATCGACATCAGACTTGACGTTGATAGGTACAGCACCGCCGTTGGCAGCTACATCTGGCATGGTGATCGTCACACCGCTTTGTGTTGCAGAATTTGTACCGTACATCGCCATTACAGCGTCATCGACAGTATGGGCTGTCCATACTGTTGGCTTAGTCGTTCTGAAGTCTTCAGCATTTGCTGCAGGTACGACAGCTGCTACGGCTGTCAATACACTAAGGCTTAAAAATTTTCTTCTTTGCATTATGGATCCTTTGTTATTTTTTTACGCTGGCGATATATGAAGCAAGTGAGCTTATATCATCGTCTGTCAATTTTGACACTTGGCCTTTCATCAGACCTTTCATGGCTGCTCCGTAAGAACCGTCTTTGTAGCCTTTTAGAGCAATGATGATCTCATCTTTGCTCATCTCATTGATGACCTTACTTTTACCCAGGGCTTTTTTCTCACCCATAGACCCGTGACAGCTTGCACATTTGTTATATAGATCTGCTCCGCTAGAAGCCATCATCATCGTACTCGCTACCATCAGTGTTAAGATTGCTGTTTTCATCTTATAGTCCTTGTTTGAATTTGATTTAATAGAATGAGCCGCTTATGCGGCAACTGCATGCCTGTCTTTTAACCGCAAGAAGGCACGTTTCCTGAGTCACTTGCGTACTTGATCGCAAAGTCTTTGACGTGTTGGAGTTTTTTCCATGCATTGGGCTTAGTCAATGTTTTTTGCGCATTTGGATAACGTTCAGAGAACTCTTTTATAAAGCCTTCCCCTTCATTGGCAAAAAGCGCTGCCCATTCCTCTTGTGTATGTAAAGTGGCAAACTTAGTCCCATTCATATGAAACTTTGATTTGTAGCTTTTAAGATAATGCTTCTGACCTTTTTTAACGTCTGCCATCAAAACTGTACTTCCGACACTTCCAATCAGTGCACCTATTAATAAAGTCTGGATTAATCGTTTCATTTGTTTGTCCTTTGTTAAATGATTTCTAATAGTATGAATTAATTGTGAACCCATCGTGGAAATTAATATTGCGTGATTTACAATTGTATTAAAGGGTGACTACCTAGGTCGTCCCTCTCTTGCACTAGGTGCAATTTGACTTGAGGAGTATAAGATGAAAAAGTATAAATGTCCGACATGTGATTATATATATGACCCAGCTTTGGGTGATCCTGAAGCAGATATCCCTCCAGGGACAGCTTTTGAGGATCTTCCTGAAGATTGGGTCTGTCCTGACTGCGGTGAAGCAAAAGAAGAGTTTGAACCATTGAATTAGCAGGTGTGCTTTGCAAAAAAACTTTTCACTTCGCGAAATCGATTTCGCTAGTTTTAAAGATAGTCTGCTATACTTTCGGCCTGCAAGCGATAAGCTTCTTATGGACAGCTGGCCGAGCGGTCGAAGGCGCACGCCTGGAACGCGTGTGTGGGGCAACTCACCTAGGGTTCGAATCCCTAGCTGTCCACCATCAGTCAATTCAACAAGAACTTCAATAATACATTAACTCCCTAAAATACGAACTTCTAAACTTTTCATTAACCTATCTTAACCTAACTTATGCTATTGTCATCTAAAGAATTTAGGGGCTAAATATGGGGCTAGATTAAATAAGCCCTCTACAAAAAGTAAAATAAGCCCCCTGGTTCTCAAAGGTAGATTATATGGCTAAGCCCTCTATACAGCTCAACGACACTAAGATTAAGAACGCTAAGGCAAAGGATAAAGACTATAAGTTATCCGATGGAGAGGGCTTATATCTATTAGTATCTAAAGCAGGTGGTAAACATTGGAAGCTAAAATATTATTTTGAAGGCAAAGAGAAAAAACTATCATTAGGGGCTTATCCTGAAAAATCTTTATCAGATGCGAGAGAACTAAAAACTAAAAACAGAAAACTTATAGCTGATGGAATAGACCCTAATCAAAAGATCAAAGATGATAAAGCACAGCAAGCAATAAAAAAAGAACATGATCTTAATACCTTCGAGAACATAGCCCTGCAACGATTAACCAAAGTCCAAAACACCATAAGCGAGTCACATTATAAAAGAACCCTTAGGGGCTTTATGAACGATTGTTTTCCATTTATAGGGGCTAAACCAATTAATGATGTTACGGCTGAAGATATTATAGAGATACTTCAAAGAATGGACAAAAGAGGGGTACATGATAGTGCTAGGAAACTCTATTTTTCAATAAGCAAAACTTTTAAGTGGGCGGTTAGTCACCGAATAGCAAAAAGAAACCCTGCTAATGATATTGACTTGAACGAGCTATTAGGAAAAAAAGAAGTAAAGAACTATGCGACACTATTAAAAGATGATGAGATAAAAGGCTTATTACTTGCAATAGATGGCTATCAAGGCGAATACACAACAAAACAAGCCCTTAAGATGATGGGCTATACAGCAGTTAGAACGATTAACATTAGACATGCTGAATGGTATGAAATTGATTTTAAAACTAAGCAGTGGAGTATCCCTGCCTCAAAGATGAAAACAAAAACCGATTTGATAGTGCCTCTTTCTCAAAGTGTTCTAAAAATCCTTGAAGACATGCGGGAATACACAGGGAATTATAAATACATTTTTCCAAGCATAAAAAGCAGAACAGCCCCTATGAGCGATAATACTTTATTAGGAGCGATAAGACGATTAGGCTTTACAAAAGAAGAATTCACGCCGCATGGATTTAGAGCTATGTTTAGCAGTATCACACATGAAAAAAGTAAGTTTAGCCACGAAGCAATAGAAACACAACTTGCACATAGTGTTGGCTCTAATGTATCAAGAACATATAACAGAGCAATGTATCTTGATGAGCGTGTGGAGTTGATGCAGTGGTGGAGTGATTATCTTGATGGGGTACAAAGATAATGAATAAGATAAACAAAGGAGACAACATGATTTCAAAGTTAAGCATAGAAAATACACCAAAAGAAATTTTAAAGAAACTAGCAGAGACTCATGGTATAGATATTATAAAAGATTTTATCAAAGAGTATAATAAGCAAGCTAGAAAAAAATCAATCCATGTAAATAACTACGACAAGATCGCATGTGAAGTATACTCTTTAGTATTCAATGAAAAGTATAGTAAAACACGAGCGATTGATAGAATAGCAGAGGATAACAACCTAAGTAGTAATACTGTCCGAAACCACTGTGCTAAATTTGATAAAGAAGCTAATCAGTTTGATTATTTTTCGTTTGGTGCTTTGATTGATGAAGCTTGGGCTTTTTTTCCAAATTTTAATGAAAATGAAATAATAAGGTATATTGCACAACTCAATAATGTAAAATACGAAATTGCATCAATTTATTTTGGTAAATATAAAAATTTATCACATAGATATACAAAAGAACCAGCAACTAAAAACATAGATAAATTTATAAAACCAAACGACATGAACGGTGATATGCCTTTTTGATACTAGATTAATACTATTTATCTACTAATTTTATACTATTATTTTACTAATTATGTACTACTAATTAACCAATAATATACAATACTTATACCCATTGGAATGCCTGTTTCTTGGTATTTTAAAAGCTTTTTTTTTATGTAATAATTCTCTCAGTTAATTAACAAAGACTAAGCAAATATAAAACAAGCTAAGTCTTAAATCTTAAAGCTTTGAGTCTTCATAGTTGAACTATGCAAAGGCGAACTAATGGAAATGAAATATCTAAGGGCCAAAGATATGGCTAAATACTTAAATATTGGTCTTAGCACCGTATGGCTATACAGTAAAGAAGGCAAACTAACCCCTAAAAAGTTAAGTGCTAGAGTAACACTGTTTAGCGTAGAAGAAGCGGACAATCTTATAAACTCTGATGAGGTGGCTTAATATGAAAAAGCAATCGCATACAGTTAAAATATTAATTAAAATGCTTAAAGGTGAAACGCTGATAAGTAGTGATGTTTTTGCAAGTAATACTAATCAATATTTTGGTCATATTAAAGATCAAGGTATAGAGCTTGTTGAATGGAACGAACCGAGAGAAGGCAGACACTTGAAAAGAAAGCTTAATATGACTGATGAGAACAAAGAGAAAGCTCAAACCTATTTAAAAAGGCTTCAGGGTTGATAGGGAATGGTTGCGGTGCTTAAGCTTCAAGAAAACACCCCTTACAATGAATAGCAAGGTAATCTAAATACCTTATAGGTTTAAGATAATACAAAACAAGTCAAATCCCTTATCATAAGGGTTTTTGCTTAGCTTAGAAATGACCCTTTAAGAATTGCAGTTCTTAATAGGTATTAAAAAGAGAGTACCAAACACTATGAACATCTTACAAGAAATAGAGAACTTTATCAATGAGTTTAATCAATCTCATGATGAAGAGTTTGCAATAGATAGTATAAGAGTAGAGTTCTCTAAGCAGCATAAGCTAGAAAGACTAAAAGCGTTAGGAGAATGGAAGAAGATCAACGCTAATGATAAGAAGATTATGAGTAAGCTAAAAAAGAGGCTTACAGCTGATGAGGTTACAACAGCTTATCAATTAGAAAAAGAGAATATCTATTATTACAACTCATCTACACCACCAAAGTATCGCAAAGCAACATTAGTGATATTCGGAATGAAGCAATACCACAAAGAGCCACCTAAAAGAGATTTTGTCATTAAGTTATTGACAATTATAAAGGGTGTTTCTAATATTGATATTTGCTTAGACATGGCACATCGCCCAAACATAGAGGCGCTTAGTAGATACTTTACTTTGAAGCCATACATTACACACAGCGGAGTGATAACAGACACTTATTATATAAATCATCCAGAGATTAATATGATAGAAAAAATAGTTATCTACAACAAAGCATTTAAGAACTCATTAGAGGGCGTATTATGGCGTATAGAGGCAAAAGTATTAATTCCTAATATTAGATACTTAGCTTTGCCATTATATGAGTTTAAAGAGTTTACAGACCTTGCAAGGGAACAAAATGACTAAAGAGCAGATAACACAAAAGATAAAAGAAATACTTGCAAAAGACAAAAGTTTTAATGATGCAACGGTAAAGATAAACTTTACTAAAAAGACAAAGGACTAGCGAGATGAAAGCAATATCAAAAAGAGAGTATCAAGTCTTAGCCTTATACTCTAGGGGTTTAACATTTAAAGAGATAGGAAACGCTTTAAACATAGCACATAGAACAGCCATCAACTATTACATGAGGGTTAAAGTAAAAGATCAGAGTCGTATAGTACGAGCTAAGAGATCAAGGGCATATAATAAATCAGAGTTTAGTAAGATGTTGGCTGAAGTCATAAAAGAAGTAAAAGCACATAATAAAGTAATGATGCAATATACATTTATGAATAAGTACATCATTTCAATAAAAGACAAGTGCATGAGTGAGCGTATTAATTATATCAATGAGAGCTTGCTATTTGCGTACAAAAGTTTCAATAGATGGAAGGTGAATTTGACTAAAAAAAGAAATGCAAAAGTGAACAGCTAAGAGGTGATTTTGTACTACACGTTTAAGTAAACTGAACTATAAGACACATACTTAAGCATTAGCACCCCTATTTCTAGGCGTTAATATTATTAGTGGGTTACAACTTTAATAAAGTTTCGGGATAAAAATTAACGCAGAATTCAATAGTAAAGTAAACACTAATAATAGTCTTCATGATTTCTTTAATAGAACTATTTGGACTATTGATTCAAAGATAATTGTGAAGAAGTATCAACGGTATCTACAGGTAGAAACATCCACCTCAAAGCTTTGGTGGTTAAGTTTATAATAAATGGCTTCTTCTCTTAGGCAGTCTTCAAGCTTTGAATAATTTCCAGCCCATGATTTAGATTTACTAAATTCTTTTTTGAACTTATAACTTTGTTTTGAATTCATCATTAAGGCAATAGATACAAGGGTTAATGCAATAACAACTAAAGATATACTTGTAATTATTTTAATAAAAAGATTCAACTTATCCATGTAGCTTATTATGCTAATTTACTATCATGAGCAGTATCAGTACGTTGAATAAGATTATTTCCACAGTTACTAGGAAGACAATACTTCTGCACGCTTTCTAAAACTTCCATAGGGTGCATTGCATCATATTTTAATTCTGCAAGTTCTTTACGACAAGCGGCAATCTCATGCTCATGACCATCTTCAATAGCTTTGATTAAATGATCTTGAGTAATACTCATACATTTTAGCTTCATAGCAGTAATAACGTGTAGGGGAAATAACTTAACCATTTTAAATCCTTTTATTTATTATACAGCTTTTACTCACACTTTGCTAACGTTAATATTTTATACTTCTCTTATGTCAGCTAAGACATCATCTATTCTCTTAAGAGTGTCATATTATTTAAAGCCTATCTTTTAATCTGATACTCTTCTCCTATGCAATTCAGGTTTAGTACACAACAACAAGCATCAGTACAACTGTTACAAGTCATATGGTATACAGACTACAAATGTAGTTGGCATCCTACGGGAATCATTGCAACTGAATATGTTTACTTTAATCCTGTGCAATGTAGATTTTACTTTAGATCAGAGCAAGAGAGAACAGATAAAGACGTAGTGAGACAACTAGTGAAGCGATACAGTGTCAATGAACCGTACAATGCTGTGGAAATAGTAGCGACCAAGTATCCATTCAGTAAGTTGATTCTTGGTGCTGTGGTGTATAGGAAGATAATCAGTTATAGAGAGTTCTTTAACCTAGTAAGAGAGAAGCCTGAATTATTTTAGTTTTTCATAACTTTAATAAGGTTTCGGTACAAAAATTCACGCAGATTCAACAGCAAAGTAAATACTTAAGTCTTTGCGTGTGTCAATAGGATTAATTAATACTCCTTTAATTAAAATGGTACAAACTAAAAGGATAAGCAACTTGAAACAGATATTTACTTTCTTTATGACTGCAATAACTTTAGTCACATTAACAGGATGTGCATTTCTGACAGAAGATGAATGGGAAGATGGTGCTGGATCGGTTGTAGAAATGTCTATAACTGCATCTACAGAAATGATTCCTGAGTTTATTCTCGATGACCAAGCAACGTATGCTATTCTCGAGCCGAAGTCTGCCTCTATTAAAGAGCAGAAGATTCTCTACACTTTGAAAAAAGCTTTCAGTAGTAGTAACCGTACATTGATAGATGATATTAAAAAAGCAAAATACGTACTTGCATACAGTGAAACTCTACAGAGAAGCACAAGAGTATATTCTGTACCAACCTTCTATTCAACATATACAAACTACACAGGGTTTTCAGGTCAAAGTGTAAATGTTACTTCAATGACTACAGGTTCAAAAACACAAATTGAAACTAATTATTACAATGTAATTAATCTATCTTTATTTGAATGGAAAGGTGGATTGCTAAGTATTGTATGGAGTGGCGATACTGTAGTTGACTCCACTCTATTTAAAACTCAATACCCAGTATATACAGAGCTATTATTTAGGTTGTTTGGAAAAGAGACGCAGACAGATAAAATAGACCTACTTGTCATGAAGGACAAATGGGAAATAGTCACTTACTAAATATTTAATATGAAAACAATAATATTTCTACTACTTAGTATCATTCTTTATGCCGAGCCGTTAGAAAGTTTCACGAAAGCAAAAAAGCTTATGCGTGAAGTCTACAAACCACATCAAATATCTTTTTATTCAGATTGTAAATACAACTACAAAAACAAAAAGAATATGATTGATCGTAGTAGTTGTGGATATGAACCTCGCAACGAGAGAACAAAAAAAGGCAAAATCAATCAACGTGCAAGACGTATCGAGTGGGAACACGTTATGCCTGCTGAAAACTTTGGCCGTCATTTCTCTTGCTGGCGTGATGGAGACCCAAAATGTATCAATGGTAAAGGGAAAGCATTTAAAGGGCGTAAGTGCTGCGAGAAGGTCTCTAAGCAGTATAGAATCATTCAAGCAGACATGATGAACTTAGTTCCTGCTATTGGTGAGCTGAATGCTGATAGAAGTAATTTCCGTTATGGCGCAGATGTACCAAGAGTAGGGCAATATGGTAAAGTCCCTTTTCAAGTCGACTTCAAGCAAAGACGTGCTTATATTAATCCTTTAAAACGTGGCGATGTTGCTCGTATTTATTTGTATATGAATCAAACTTACAACATTCCTTTATCTAAGCAAGAGCGACAGTTAATGCAATCATGGGACAAGCAAGACTTACTTGATGAATGGGAAAAAGAACGAAAGAAGCGTATTTTAATTTTACAGGATAAAAGACGTTAAGATAAAAGATAAAAGTAATTAGATAGAATATTAAATAACAAAACCAAGTCAGCAGATTCATTTTAGTAAATGTGATGAATTTAGCTCAGTAACGGATCAAAATGAAGACAACTGTATTTATGATAACAATGTTGTTGCTGTTAAGTGGATGTACCCCTAAGTTTATGGATGATATGTCTAAT
>CAJYBF010000026.1 GCA_913064935.1 uncultured Mollicutes bacterium | reverse complement strand
AATTAACTATCAAGGAGAAAAAAATAATTATATTAAAGATACTAATTAAAAATTTATTGAATTAAATCTTGATTATGTTTATAAGGAAGAGTTAAAATATAAAGAAGGTATTAGTATATTAGGAATAGTAGATAATAACTCCTTTACACTTAAGAAGGCAATGATCCTTATCGAAGACAATCATCCATTAGGAAGATTGCTTGATATTGATGTTTATGATGCTGAATATAACCAAATATCAAGGAGCGATTTAGGTCATAAACCTAGAGCTTGTTTAATATGTGACGACATAGCTCACTACTGTATTAGAAGTAATAAGCATTCTCTTGCAGAAGTTCAAAACGTAATAAGAGAAATGCTCATTGATTACTTAAGTAAGTACATCAGTGATTTAGCATGTGAAAGTCTACTTGAGGAATTGGATCTGCTTAACAAGCCAGGGTTAGTCACTCCTCTTAGTAATGGTGCTCATGATGATATGGATTATTTATTAATGGTCAAAAGCATTGCTAGTTTAAGAGATGGGTTTAAGCAATTAGTTGTTGCATCATTTAATAATGATTTAATAGAATGTAAAAAAATTGGTGTAGCAATGGAAGAAAGTATGTTTAAAGCAACTGACGGGACCAATACTCATAAAGGTGGAATTTTCATTATGGGTGCTTTAATTGTTACATTCATAAAGTCATTGATGAACTCTATTGACTGGCAAGATAATATTAAATACATGTTTAAGGATATTATGGATGAGTTATTAGAAAGACGTTATCACTCACACGGAAAAGAGGTTTACCGTAAATATGGTATCACAGGTATAAGGGGTGCTGCAAAAGATGGATTTCCACTTATCTTTAATAATCTAGAATTTGATAACCTATCAACTTTGTATAGGATTATGGCAGATTGTGACGATACCACAATACTGTATAGGCATAGCATGGAAGTACTTGATAAAGTTAAAGAAGATGCTTCGAAACTAGTTAACGAACCGGACTTAAATAAAATTGAGAAGTTAGACAAAGAATATATTAAAAAGAACATCAGCCCTGGTGGGGCGGCTGATTTACTGGGTGGGGTAATATTTGTTAGGAAACTGATATTTTTACTTAATGAGTAATTATATTAAATTGAATATTCTGTAAAATATGACTTAGAATTAGATGGTCTAACTTACAAACTAAACAAGCAATGATTTTGCTTGTTTTTATTTGAGTTATATTTACTAAAATTTGGGAAAGATAAATGTAATGAAGGAGTGATTATATGGATTTTGATTATCTGATTAAAGGAAAAGAGTTATTTATGTTTGTTGATTTTGATTCGGAATTATCAAAAGAATTCTTAAGTAGTGCTAAGAGTAATATTAACAATCTAAATAAAGAGATTATTGATTTTTCTAGAAAAATTGGATTTGACGGCAAGATAATTAAAGTAGTTGTTCAAGGAGTAGTCATTATGACTATTACTTTTAGTGCTGAAAGTTCTAATGTAGATATTGATGACACAAAAACTTTAAATAACATTTCGTCTGCTGATGATACTAAGAAGGTTACTCCTATTAGTTTCATAGACATAGATATAAATAAGTATTATCTAAGTAATGATAGTGGTAAATTTGGGATGTATATGAACCCTAGTTACATTATGATACATAATACTGCTAACAGTGCTAGTTCATATAACGAAATAAAATACTTGCATTCATTACAAAACAGATCAACAACATCATTTCACTTTGCTGTTGACGATGAGGAAATTTGGCAAGCATTACCGACATCTATAAACGGATGGCATGCTGGAGACGGAAAAGATGTTTTTTCTTATAATAGGAATTCTATAGGGGTTGAGATTGCAAAAAGTACAGCACATAATGATTTGATGAAAGATAATGCAATCGAGAATGCAGCTAAACTTACAGCATACTTAATGATCGAAAATGATAATCCAATTGAAAATGTAATTGCTCATAATGATGCTAGTGGAAAATATTGTCCACATGATATATATGACAGGTATGGATGGGATAACTTTATTGAGCGAGTTGTTAGTTATTTATAAGAAATATGATAAAATAAAAGGTAGTGGTTGACGATATTTAAAGGAAGGGTTAGATGAAGTTATCTAATATTAAGATATGAATAGAGTATTTAAAAAAATAGAAAAATTAATGAGTGAAAAAGAGAAAGTAGTTGTTGCGATAGATGGAATGTGCGGCTCAGGCAAAACTACATTTTCGAAACACTTAGAAGAAAAATATAATGCAACTGTAATTCAAATGGACTGGTTCTTTCTACCTATTGAACAAAAAACTAAGGAAAGAATGAGTGAACCCGGCTGTAATGTTGATTATGTTAGAGTTAAAGAAGAAATCTTTGAAAAACTAAACCAAGATACGATTAGGTTTAGAAGATATAGCGACATCACTTTGAAATACTACCCTATGGGAAAAAAAGTGAATCGATTAATAATCATCGAAGGAGCTTACGCAATGCGCCCTGAGTTTAGAGAATATTATGATTTTATGATTTTTTCAAACATTGATTCTGAACTTCAAGTAAAGAGACTTACCAAAAGAGAAGGAATTGATGGAGTTAAGAGTTATATTAATCAGTGGATTCCATTAGAAAATGAATATATTAATTATTTCAATTTAAGAGATCAAGCAGACATAATTTTGGAGGCTAGTGATGAATCTAAACTCTAGGATTACTGACTTAATGGATACAAAAGATAGAGTAGTGATAGCGATAGATGGTAAGTGTGCTTCAGGGAAATCTACACTAGCAAAGAAACTAGAAGATAAATATAATGCAACAGTGTTTCACATGGATGATTTCTTTTTACCGTTTGTAAGAAAAACAGTAGAAAGATTAAGTGAAGCTGGTGGGAATGTCGACTATGAAAGAGCATATGAAGAGATATTTTCTCACTTAGAGGATGATTCAATTACATATGGTCGATTTGATTGTAGTAACGGACAAGTTTATGAAGAGACTAAGAAACTTGAAAAGTTAGTTGTTATTGAAGGTGCTTATTCAATGCGCCCTGAATTTAGAATGTTTTATGATTTAACTATTTTCAGTGATATTGATTATGAACTTCAAAAAAATAGAATAAAAGAACGTAATGGAGAAGAGATGCTTTCCAAATTTATTAAGGAATGGATTCCTTTAGAGAATACTTATTTTGATGAGTTAGATATTAAAAATAAAAGCGAAATAGTATTAGGAGAATAGTATGGAACAAAAATTCATAACTGTAAAAGGTGCAAGAGAAAACAATTTAAAGGATATTGATATTTCAATTCCTAGATATAAGTTTGTAGTAATGACAGGATTGTCCGGTAGCGGGAAATCCTCTTTAGCGTTTGATACGATTTATGCTGAAGGTCAAAGAAGATACGTCGAAAGTTTAAGTGCTTATGCTAGACAGTTTTTAGGGAACTTAGATAAACCAGATGTTGATCAAATTGAAGGGTTATCTCCAGCGATTAGTATTGATCAAAAGAGCACAAGTAAGAATCCCCGTTCTACAGTTGGAACTGTAACAGAAATATATGATTACTTGAGATTGCTTTTTGCAAGAGTTGGAGTGCCATATTGTCCGACACATAAAGTACCAATAACCTCTCAAACTATTGATCAAATGATTAGTAAAATTTCTGACGCCGAAGATGGTGCAAGAGTCTTTATTTATTCTCCTATAGTTCAAGGAACAAAGGGAACACATGCTAAGGTTATAGAAAAAATTATTAAGGATGGATACGTTAGAGGTAGAGTCAATGGCGAAGAGGTTGATTTCTCTGATCCAATTAAATTAGAAAAAAATAAAAAGCATAGCATTGAAGTGCTTATTGATAGATTGAAACTAAGCAGTAGTAACCGTTCAAGAATCTATGATTCACTTGAAACGGCTCTGAAATTAAGTGAAGGATTAGTCTTTGTAAACGTTGGGAAAGATCATTTAGTATTTAGTGAGAAATTCGCATGTCCTCATTGTGACTTTAGTATTCCAGAATTAGAACCAAGATTGTTTTCATTTAATTCACCATTTGGTGCTTGTCCTGAATGTAAGGGTCTTGGTACACATACAGAAATCAGTACTGATTTAGCGATTAATTTTAAGAAAACATTGTTTAAAGGTGGATTTAAACCTTGGGGAACTAAAATTGATAAAAAATCAATGTTTGGTATGCAGTTAGATATTTCTATGAAGCATTTTGGAATTGATACTACTAGGCTTTTATCGGAGTATTCAAAAAAAGAAAGAGATATATTATTTTATGGTCACTCAGATTTAATAAATTTTAAACTTAAGTCAAGAAGTGGAGAAAAAGACGAAAAAAACTCTAGTCATAAAGGAATAATAAACCATATTGAAAGGCGTAAATTAGAAACTTAAAGTAGTTGGGTTATAAGATGGTTAGAAAATTATTCTGTTGAATCAGCTTGCCCTGTTTGTAAAGGAAAAAGATTATCACCAGCACCACTTTCTGTTGTGCTTGGTGGAATTAACATAAATGAGTTTACTTCTATGTCTACAAGAAATGCCTTAGAGTTTGTTGGCAATATTGAATTGACAAAATTACAAGCAACAATCGCAAACTTAATTATTAAAGAAATTAAAGAACGATTATCATTCTTAGTAGATGTAGGACTTGATTACTTAACTTTAGAAAGAAAATCTGGAACATTAAGTGGTGGAGAAGCTCAAAGAATAAGATTGGCTACTCAAATAGGTAGTAGATTATCTGGAGTTTTATATGTGCTTGATGAGCCTTCTATTGGACTACACCAAAGAGATAATCACAAGTTGATAAAAACATTGAAGCATATGAGAGATTTAGGAAATACCTTAATAGTTGTTGAACATGATGAGGAAACAATGCTTGAATCAGATTGGATTATTGATATTGGACCACACGCAGGAATTCACGGTGGTGAGGTTGTTGGAGAAGGAACACCTGCAGACCTTATGAAAAATGAAAACAGCATTACTGGAATGTATTTATCTAAAAAAATGAAAATAGAAATACCTTCAAAAAGAAGAAAGAAAACTAAAAGAAAAATTGTAATTAAAGGAGCACGTGAGAACAATTTAAAGAATATTAATGTTACAATATCACTTGGACTTATGACTGTAGTGACTGGAGTATCTGGAAGCGGTAAATCTTCTTTAATAAATGAAATACTGTACAAGGGTGCTGCTAGAAAAATATATAAAAGAAAAGAACTACCAGGTAAGCATAGAGAAATAACTGGTATTGAGGAAATTGAAAAGGTAATTGATATCGATCAATCACCAATTGGGAGAACTCCAAGGAGTAATCCAGCTACGTACACCGGTGTATTTGATGATATAAGAGATTTATACGCTAGAACTAATGAGGCAAAGTTAAGGGGTTATTTAAAAGGAAGATTCTCTTTCAATGTTAAAGGTGGAAGATGTGAATCTTGCCGTGGAGACGGACTTTTAAAAATAGAAATGCACTTCTTGCCAGACGTTTATGTTCCGTGTGATGTTTGCAAAGGGAAAAGATATAATTCAGAAACGTTAGAAGTTAAATATAAAGGCAAAAATATAGCTGACATATTAGACATGACTATATCTGATGCTGTTAAGTTTTTTGAAAAGCATCCTAAGATCAACCGTAAATTAGTTACGATTGAGCAAGTGGGACTTGGTTATATAAAACTAGGACAAAGTGCAACTACCCTATCAGGTGGAGAGGCACAAAGAGTTAAATTGGCGAGTGAACTGCATAAACGAATCACTGATCAAACTCTTTATATATTAGATGAACCAACTACAGGACTACATGCAGACGACGTTAAGAGACTATTAAATGTACTAAATACAATAGTCGAAACAGGTGCTACAGTTGTTGTAATCGAACATAATTTAGATGTTATTAAAGTTGCAGATCAAATTATTGACTTAGGTGCTGAAGGAGGTGATTTAGGTGGTACAATAGTTGCAGTCGGTACACCTGAAGAGGTTGCTGAGTGTGAGGATTCTTACACAGGACATTATTTGAAGAAAGTACTTAAGGAGGGATAATCTTGGGAGAAAATAATTCAGACGAAAAAAAAGATTTTAAGAAAAAGATAGCTAATCGCAAGATTGTTATTAACTTAACTAGTAGTTATGTTAAACATCCTATGGGTAATTATTTGATTAAGTTATTAATAAATACGAGTTTATTTATTGTTTTAATCAATTATACGAATATCGCTATATATTATTCTATTTATAGTGTGTTTATATTTGCAATGTGGTTTAGTTTATTTGAAAATATGCTAGTTCAGATAACAACAGTTAAATTTACTAAATACATAATAATGAGTTTCGGAGGCATATTCATTTTGCCAATAGTCATCTCGATGGCGTTAGCAACATTTGTGGCAGGGGATATAATTGAATTCAGAACAACAGAAATGTTGTTAGGATTCACGGTAGCATTTATGACCAGTAGAAAAGTTTTATCTGTACTTTTATTGAATTCTATACAAAGATATAGATTCAATAAGATGTTCAAGAAAAAGGAGGACAAGTAGATGCATGTTTTTAATCCATTAAAAAATTCTTTGGACCTTGGTCCATTATCATTCCAGTTTTATGCGATAGCAATAATGACTGGAATTCTAACTGCATTATGGTTAGCTTATAGAGAAGTTAAGAAACTAAGGGAAAATCCAGATGATTTATCAGACGGATTCACATGGGGACTAGTTTATGGTATTTTAGGTGCTAGGATGTACTATGTTTTATATGAATGGCAATCATATGCATCAGATCCTATTAGAGCGTTTTATATATGGGAAGGTGGATTAGCAATACACGGAACTATTTTAGCTGTTTCTGTATTCCTATATTTCTACACTAAGAAAAGAAACCTTAATATTTTCCATTATATTGAGGTACTTGTTCCAGGATTTATATTAGCTCAAGCTATTGGTAGATGGGGTAATTTCTTCAATCAAGAAGCTCATGGTGGAATGATTGATGGGGCGACTCTTGATATTAAAAGATCATTCTTAGAAAGCACATTACATTTACCAAAGTTTATTGTTGATCAAATGTATTTATGGGGGCCAGATGGTCTTAGTTACTATCATCCAACATTCTTCTATGAGTTTGCTTGGAATATGACGGGATTCATTGTTATGTTCTTTATACTTAGAAGAATTAGAAAATACTGGATTGGTGATGCATTATCATTTTACTTAGTTTGGTATTCATTCGGAAGATTCTTCATCGAGGGAATGCGTACAGATAGTTTATATGTATGGAATACAGATATTAGAATGGCACAACTTATTTCTGTAGTGCTAATTATTGTTGGTCTTGCATGGTTTGCATTTAGAAGATACAAGAAAATATATGCAGTTAGCTATAAAGAGTACGTTTATGAAACTATTCAAGAAACTGTTCAAGAAACACCAAAGGATATAAAAGAAGTAGGCGATAGTAATGAACAAGTATGATGTAATAGTAGTCGGAGCTGGACCAGCAGGAATGAATGCAGCAATTTATGCAAACAGAGCTGGGCTAAGTGTGTTGATGCTTGAAAAAGGTGCACCAGGTGGTCAAATGGTTAACACTGCTGAGGTAGAAAACTATATAGGACTTGGTAAACTTGGAGGTGCTGACTTAGCACTAAAAATGTTTAACCATACACAGAGCTTAGGTGTAGAGTATAAATACGGAGAAGTTATTGATATCATAGATGGTGAATCGAAAATCGTTAAAACAACAGATGCCGAGTATGAAGCAACTGCGATTATTATTGCAACTGGTACTGTTCCAAGAGCACTAGGAGCAATTAATGAGGACAGATTTGCTGGTAATGGTATTTCATGGTGTGCGATATGTGATGGTCCATTATATAAGGAAAAAGATGTTTTAGTTATCGGTGGAGGTAATAGTGCTATAGAAGAAGCTATTTATCTTGCTGGGTTAGCTAAAAGTGTTACAATACTAGCTAGAAAAACTTTAAGAGCTAGTAATTCATATATTGAGAAAACTGAAAAATACGATAATATATCGATAATAAAAGATACATCTGTTGAGGAATTTGTAGGAGAAGCTACACTAACAGGTGCTAAACTAATTAATAATGTAACTAAGGAAAAATCTGAAATAAGCGTTGATGGGGTATTTATATTTGTAGGTTTCATTCCTAAAACTGATATTTTAAGTAAGTTCGAAATATTAGATTCTGCAGGTTATATTGAAACAAATGAGTTTATGGAAACAAAGATTAAAGGTATTTATGGAGCTGGAGATGTAATTGTTAAACACTTACGTCAGATAGCTACAGCTATAAACGATGGAGCTATTGCTGCTATGCAAGCTGGAAAATACATTGAGGATCAAAAATAAGAGGTATGTATGAGTTTTGCTGCTGATGTAAAAAAAGAATTAACGAAAGTTATGGGAGATAATTGTTGTCAATTAGCTGAATTATCAGCACTTTTAAGAAGCAATGGAGAAATCTTCATTTCTAATAGAGGGATGATGATTGATTATATAACACAAAATCCTACAATAGCTAAAAGAGTTGTTATTCTTTTGAAAAGTGTATATCAGTCTGAAATCGAATTAATAACTAAAAAGCAAAGAAGTTTTAATATGAGAAATCAATATATTGTTAGAATATTAGATAATATAGATTTGATTTTAAAAGAGTTGGAATTGATGGATGGATTAACGCCTCTAAATTCTATTCCACATGATTTAACAAAAGTGGAGTGTTGCAAAAGAGCATACTTAAGAGGTATATTTATATCTTGTGGATCTATAAACAATCCAAGGACATCTCAATATCACTTAGAATTATTGCTAAAAGATGAAGAACATGCAATTGATATCTTAAATCTCATTAATACGTTTCGCTACAACGCTAAGATGATACCAAGAAATAAAGGGTTTATGATTTACTTGAAGTCAGCTGAGAAGATATCAGATTTTCTTAAATTGATTGAAGCATATGGATCTGTCTTGTTTTATGAGGATCGAAGA
>CAJYBF010000025.1 GCA_913064935.1 uncultured Mollicutes bacterium | reverse complement strand
CGTTAAAAAAATATACATGTTGAGAAGAGTTATTTATTCCATGCGATTATGTGTAGCCATATTGCCTATCAAAAAGGCGCTTTTAATAGTTATGATACAATATTGTGAGTTGGAGATTATCATAAAAAGGAAATTAGAAAAACTGAAAAAATATATAATATAAAATCAAAAAAAGAGTTAACACTAGAAAATGACATACGAATCACAATTAGACGATTGGGGAAAGCTTCTTGTAAAGCACGGTTTCATAAAAAAGAATAAATTTTCAGAGTACAAATTAACTGATAAAGGAACATTTGAATTAATACAAGGCGGTGGATTCAAAGGAAAACATGCAGATATGGAATATGGAGATGAAGAAAACATACAAGCAAAATTTGAAAAAAACTTTAAAAGAAGTTCTGTTGACTTGACGTTTGTTTACGAAGAAAGCAGGGATGTTTATCTGAGGTTGATTGAAAAATAGTTCCTTGTTTCTCCAAGTAAAGTCTTAATTCGTTTGAATTGACAATATTTCCATTATGACAAAGCGCAAAATCTCCTGTATGATGATGAAATAAGAATGGTTGAACATTCATCATCCCACCACCACCTGCGGTTGAATATCTTACATGACCAATCGCTGATGTACCTTTTAAATCCTTTATGTTTTGTTCACTAAAGATGCTAGTTACCAGGCCTTCACCTTTATGGCTCTTCAAATTAACTCCATCACTAGTAACGATTCCACAGCCCTCTTGACCTCGGTGCTGTAGAGAATGTAGTCCGTAATAGGTTAATTCCGATGCTGTTTCCATATTGAAAATTCCAAAAACACCGCATTCCTCATTCAATTTATCATCAAAAAAACTATTAATCTCTGACATAACTACCACACTTTCTACTTTGAGATTCTCTCTAAGATTTCAATATAAGCTTCCTCTACACTACCTAAGTCTCTTCTAAATCTATCTTTATCTAATTTCTTGTGAGTTCCTTTTTCCCAAAAACGACATGTGTCTGGACTTATTTCGTCAGCTAAGACAATATCGCCATCGACAGTCTTACCAAATTCAATTTTGAAATCAACCAAAATAATTCCTTCATTATCAAATATACTTGATAATAAATCGTTTATTTTTAAAGTGTAATTCTTAATAACATCAAGTTCATCATAAGTACATAACCCAAGCGCAACTGCATGATCACTATTTATTAATGGATCACCTAAATCATCATTCTTGTAGCTTAATTCAAAAATAGTATTTGTAGGCTTTGTACCTTCCTTTATAGATAATCTTTTTGACATTGAACCAGCAATTAGGTTTCTTATGATTACCTCTATTGGAAATATTGTTACTTTCTTACATAACTGGTCTCTTTCATTAAGTCTCTTAATGAAATGAGTGGGAATACCTTTTTTCTCTAACTTAGTAAAGATTAATTCAGTGATTTTATTATTCAAAATCCCCTTATTAGAAATAGATGCTTTTTTCACACCATTAAAGGCAGTTGCATCATCCTTATAATGAATAATTATCTTATCAAGTTCATCAGTTGTATACACTTGTTTTGCTTTACCTTCGTACAAGAAATCTCTTTTTTCCATTATTCATTTCCCCTTTTGAAATAATCTATTGAGTTTTTAAATATGTTTTGAATTTTGTTACCTGTGATATTTTTAAAAGAATCAATACTATATCTTTCACTGTGACCCATTTTTCCTAAAATGCGACCGCATTTTGAAATAATTCCTTCAATTGCATACATTGAACCACTTGGGTTATACAAACCATCCATTGTGGGCTTTCCAGACTCATCAACGTATTGGAACGCTATTTGGTCATTATCATAAAGTTCCTTAGCAGCCTGTTCACTAACTACAAACTTACCTTCACCATTTGATACTGCTACTTTATGAACTTCATTCAATTCAAACGAAGTTAACCAGGCAGAATTATTCGTTGTTACCTTTGTTTGAGCGATATGTGAAATGTGTCTGTTAATATCATTTTTAAATAACGTTGGACTAGATTCTGTTATTTTGCCAACTTTACCATTTGGTAATAATCCAGATTTAACTAAAGCTTGAAATCCATTACAAATCCCTAAAATCAATCCATCTCTTTCCAGAAATCTATTTATCGACTTCCTTATAGTTTCATTATTTAAAACATTCGCAATAAATTTACCACTACCGTCTGGTTCGTCACCTGCACTGAATCCACCACTTAGCGCAAAGATATTTGATTTATCAATCTCATTCGCAAATGCTTGGATAGATTCTCTAATGTCATTCTCATTTTGATTTTTGAATACAATCGACTTTACATATCCACCAGCTTCGCTAAAAGCCTTAATCATATCATACTCACTATTCATACCGGGAAACACAGGAATGAATACCTTAACATCATTTACAATTTCCTTTGATTTACGTCTTTCAACACTTTTTCGAGTGAACTCCTTTAAATCAATACTCGTTTTTGATAAAACTGGATATAAGTCGCTGAATATATTCAGCGATTCTTCAATATCACCAAAAGTGAAATGAGTTTTGTTTAAGGAAATATTTTCACTTGTCCTACCAATTAGCACAGATTTTAAATAATCTATTTCTTCTGTAACTTCAAGTAGTATACTTCCATAATCAGATCTAAATAAATCTAAATCTGTGTCTACTGTGAATCCTATCTTGTTACCTAAACTTGCCTTCATCAAGGCTTCACTTAATCCACCATATTCGATTGCATATGCTGATTGAATTTTCCCATCTTCATTTAACTCATTAATAAAGTTAAAATTCTCCTTAAGTTCATCTATGTTAGGAAGACAGTTTAACTCATCGTGCTTAATCAAGTACAGATAATTATTCACTTTCTTAAACTCAGGTGAAATAACATTACCTACATTCATCGTCGTCACCGCAAAACTTATTAAAGTGGGTGGAACTGAGATATTTTTAAAAGTCCCACTCATTGAATCTTTACCACCAATTGCTGGGAGGTTAAATCCCTCTTGCATATATATACTTCCTAAGAGACTTGCGAATGGTTTTCCCCATTTCGTGGAATCTTTTTCTAACTTTTCAAAATACTCTTGAAAACTAAATCTAACTTTTTCATAACTTGCACCACTAGATACTATTTTGGTTAAAGACTCTAGCACAGAATAGGCATCACCATGAAAAGGACTCCATTCTTCAAGAAATGGATTATATCCAAACGTCATTATACTAGCAGTTTTCGTATTCCCATCAAGTACGGGAATTTTATGGATGGAACTTTGAGAAGCTGTTGTTTGATACTTGCCACCATAAGGCATTAGTACAGTTCCGGCTCCAACAGTAGAGTCAAAATGTTCGACCATTCCTTTTTGTGATGCAACATTCAAATCACTTAGATTACTTAAAACTCTCTCTTTCAAGGTCTTTCCTAAAACTTCTCTATTCAACCTAGAATTTTTATCAATGGAGTGAACATTAACTTTTGTTGATTGTCTCACACCATTTGTATCGATAAACTCTCTTGATAAATCTACTATCTTTTTTCCCCTCCAGTAAATCTCTAGACGACCATTATCTGTAACTACCGCAATTCTAGTAGCTTCTAAGTTTTCCTCTTTACAAAGACTCATGAATTTTTCCGAGTCTTTTGCTTCTATCACTACTGCCATTCTCTCCTGAGATTCAGATATCGCTAACTCGGTACCATTAAGACCTGAGTATTTTGTTTTAACTTTATCTAAATTGATAATTAAACTATCTGCTATTTCACCTATAGCTACACTCACGCCACCAGCTCCAAAGTCTTTGGCTTTCTTTATCAATCGAGTAACTTCAATATTTCTAAACAATCTTTGTATTTTTCTTTCCTCAGGAGCATTTCCTTTTTGAACTTCCGCACTTGAAGTTTCGATAGATTCAGCGTTGTGTTCTTTACTAGAACCAGTTGCTCCTCCAACACCGTCTCTCCCTGTGCGTCCACCAAACATAATTACTACATCTCCTGATACATGTTTTTTTATTCTGACTTAATTAGTTGGTACCGCACCAATGACAGTTCTTATTTCAATTCTTTTGGCTTTAACCCCTGGATGGAAAAGTTGTAGACCTGTTTAATTTGCTAACCTATTTGGTTCCCATATGAAGAAAACCCCTCACATGCTACTTTACTAATGACTTTTTGAGGTAACTTCCCTTCAATTGTCTCATTTACATCTTTTGTTGGATCCTCTGCACCACTTACTCGCATAGCTTGATAAACAAAACTTCTTCCACTAAGAGGATCTCTTATTGCTCCACCAACACATGTACTGGCTCCACCAAATGGCTCAATCTCAGTTGGGTGATTGTGTGTTTCGTTTTTAAACATTAACAACCATTTTTCCATAGCACCATCGACATCGACATCTATGTAAATACTACAAGCATTTATTTCTTCAGAGATTTCCAAGTCTTCTAAGTTACCCAACTTTCTTTCATACTTACCAGAAATCGTAGCCATATCCATAAGAGTTATAGGTTTTTTACCACCATGAACGATTTCTCTCATCTCTAAGTATTTGTTGAATGTATCTTCTACTTGTTTACCAAAATAATCACTTGAGAATTCTACGTCAGTAATTATAGTTTCAAAAGTCGTATGTCTACAATGATCACTCCAATAAGTATCTAACACCTTAATCTCAGTCTCGGTTGGGTTTCTTGACTCTAACTTAAAATAGTTCTGAATATGTTCTAGATCATCAATGCTCATGGCTAACCCAAGATCTTGGATCATATTAGTTAATTCAACAATGTCTAAATCTAAGAATCCATTAAGTATTTTTACATCTTCAACATTGATGACTTCATCATTATTTAAAACTGATAAGTCTTTAATTCTTGACTCAACTTGATTTATATAATACTTCTTTATTCTTTTAATATCACTATTAGTAATGTTATTTACTATAATCAATTTACCACTTCTAACATTTACATTGCTTGATGGATCAATTAAGGAAATACATTCTTCAGCACTACTCGCACGTTGATCAAACTGACCAGGTAAGTATTCGACTGCAAAATGACTTTCAACTAAATCTATATCTTCAGTAACAGAATCGGTAACTATCTCACCGAAAACTTTATATTTGACTTTTTCAAGTAACTCGAAAGTTATATTATGAACATCGTAAAGATTAATCAATCTTAGATTCTCGATGTTTAAATTTAAGTTTGAGTTTAAATCATCTTTTAAACTCAAAGCTTCGATTTGATATTCAGTTTTTTTTTCTACAAATATTCTTACATCCATCGGCTAATCCTCTAAATATTCTTTCATAATTTTTTTTACTTCTTCTTTGGTTTTATTAATGAAAGTGATATGACCCATTTTACGATTTATTTTCGGGTCAGTTTTCCCATATAAATGCAAGAATGCATCACTCGATTTAAAATGCTTTATCTTTTTCATATGCTGACCAAGTATATTAACCATAATTGTCGGTTGTAACAAATCTTGGTAATCTACTTTTTGGTTTGTTATCGAGTCAAGAGCTAAGTCAAATTGGTTCAGCTCGCAACCCTCGATTGAATAGTGTCCGGAATTGTGTGGTCTTGGTGCCATTTCATTAAAATAAACCTTGTTATTTTTAACGAATAGTTCAACTGTTATAATCCCAACAAAATCCATCTTCTGAATAAAAGCTCTCACTTCAGATGCAGCTAGAGTATTAACTAATTCAGATTGAGTGTTTGGTAAAACACTCATATGTAAGATGTTATTGACATGATGATTTTCAGGTGCTGGCAAAATCGCAATTTCACCATTAATGTTCCTAACAGCAATCACGCTTATCTCAGCTTCAAAATCCATAAATCCTTCTAGAATACACTCAGTACCTTCAACTAATTTTAAAGCTGAACTTAGATCTGAGTCATCATTAATCTTTTTCTGACCTTTTCCATCATATCCAAATGAACAAGTTTTTAGTAAACAAGGATAACCTAAATCGAACAACGCATCTATTAAATCTTCCTTGTTCTTTACTAGCCTGTAGGTAACGGTTTTAAGTCCACATTTATTTGCAGCTGATTTTTCTCTGAATCTATGTTGAGAAATGTATAGTGGTCTGTGGCCTTGTGGAATATTGAAATCTTCTTCTAATGTCTTAATTATCTGGAATGGGATATTTTCAAACTCATAAGTGACAACATCAGATTTTTCACATAGTTCTTTTATTTTTTCAAAATTGTCAAACTCTGAAATTATCATTTCATCAGCGACACTAGAACAGGGACATTTTTCATAAGGATCTAAACAAATAACATCAAATCCTTTCTTTTTAGCAGAAATGGCAAGCATCTGTCCTAGCTGCCCACCACCTATAATTC
Organism: uncultured Mollicutes bacterium; assembly: GCA_913064935.1. GTDB lineage: Bacteria > Bacillota_I > Bacilli_A > MAG-NZ > MAG-NZ > Zrk6. The sequence continues at coordinate 3,119 of CAJYBF010000025.1, read as the reverse complement.
CGACTATCATTAGACTAACTCGCTTTCTAATACTGAAGCAGTTAAGTTGTTTCTATAGTCCTTTATTCTATTTTCAATTTCGTCATTAAAACAAGAGATAATTTGTACTGCTAGAAGTCCTGCATTTTTCGCTTGATTGATTCCTACTGTCGCAACAGGTACGCCACTTGGCATTTGCACTATTGAAAGCAAAGAGTCGATACCGTTAAGACAATTAGTCTTAACTGGCACTCCTATTACAGGTAAAGTAGTTTTACTTGCAACCATTCCTGGCAAATGAGCTGCCCCTCCAGCTCCTGCGATAATCACCTTGATTCCTCTATCTCTCGCAGTTTTGGCATATGTGAACATCTTATCAGGTGTACGGTGTGCACTGACAACGTCCTTTTCATATGGAATCTTAAGTTCATCCAAGATCTCACATGCTTCTTTCATTACATTCCAATCAGACACTGATCCCATAATAACTCCAACTAATGGCTTCATATTATACCTCTTTCGTTTCGATAAATAGTAAAAGGGAGCCGAAGACTCCCCATAACACTTCCCATACGAAAATATTAATTCGTAAGTGTTATGTAGTCCCAAAATTTACGGTCATGGGGTAGAAACTTGCTCACCTTATTTGAGCGGTTATACATATCTATTTAATTATAAAATTATTATAACACTCATTAAAATTATTCACAACATATAAACAATGAAATTGCTTTCATATGTCCTTAATTTATAAATCTAATTTCTCACAAACTTACCTCCAAAAAAACAGACTAAATACACGTCATCTCCAAACCCAAGCATTGACATAAAGATAAACGGTAGTAATATCAGTCCAAAGCCGTAGAGTGCACTTTTTCCGAATTTATCTGCTACTCCCACGTAAAGAGTAGTAGCAACAATTAAATTTACTAAAGGTATTAATAAGATAAGTCCCGCTCATCCCCAAAATCCTACAATCTTTACAGCAACAGTATTGAGTATAGTAATTAAGATCCCCGATCTGGCTGGTCAAGTTTCTCGAATATTATCTAATGCCTATTTCTCTTGGTTTTTCATTTTCTGATATTCAACATTTGATATTAAACCCGCTTTATATAAATCATTTGTTCTTTGATTGACCTTGTCCTCTTTGTCATTACTAGCAGATTGTACATTTTCCCGTTTGTCCTTGGTAATCTTATCCTTCACAGGATAGTTCGTATCAGCATCTGGATATTTGGAATTGAAGTTCTTAATTTCACTAAAGAACCCTCTAAATGTTCTACGGTACACTCCCTTAGTATTCTTATAGTATCTAAGAACAATCCATGTACCAATAATAATAAAAATACCTATTTCTAATACCATACCTATAAAAGAATCATTCATATTGGCCTCCTATATCTAAACTAATATACTCTAAGTATATCAATTAATTAACTTGTTATTGTCTTTTTTTTAGTTTGAGAATAATGTTACATCCTGAGATAAGTAACATTCTAAAAAAAAAGCAAGTCTTCATGTTCGAAAACTCACTCCTATTATCTACTATTTTATAATTATTTGATTGAATTTTCCATTCAAATGTCTTACTGGTGTAATTGTTATGAAAGCATGTTCATCAACGCTTAGGACTGAACGCTTAACATCATACACTTCATGTGATTGTGTTACCATTGTTAAAACTGTCTTAGCGTCTCCAGTATATGCCCCAACTGCATCATACATAGTTATGCCATGTTCATATGAAGACAACAACTTTGCCTTAACTTCTTCACCAGTAGCAGTAATAATCTCTACTTTAACTCTCTTATAACCAGTATGGACTTTGTCTACGATAATATTCATTGTGATATATCCAAGTAAAGTGTATAACGCTACATCTGGTTCAAAGAACAAAATACTTATCGCTAGAAGTACTCCGTTAGCTGTTAGGTTGATTAATCCAACACTTGTTTTTTTTCTTAAAGATAGGAACTGACTTAAAACATCCATTCCTCCAAGTGATGCACCAGACTTTAATGCAATCCCAGATCCAGCACCTACTAGCATTCCACCAATAATAGCATTAGCTAATAGATCTCCGCCTAACATTAATTCAGTACCTGTGAAAAAACCTAGTAAGACAGCTTGAAGAATAATCGAGATCATAGTGTAATAAAAGAACTTTCTCGAAACACCACGTAACCCAATAATTAATATTGGTACATTCAAAATGAATACCATCAAACCTAAATTCATATTGAAGTCTGCTTTAGCTAAGAACATCCTAATAATAATTGAAAATCCCGTTATTCCACCAGTAAGTAATCCTGCAGGAACAAGAAAATATGCAACTCCTAGAATATAAATGCTAGTGGCAGCGACCACTAAACATAATCTTTTAATCTCCAAGTTGAAATTAATCATTTTACTATTGCCCCTTTTTCTATATCCATTGCGACTACTTCTAACGAGTCTTCAGTAGAAGCAGCGAGTATCATACCTTCTGATAACTCTCCTCTTAACTTCATAGGTTTTAAATTAGTTACTACAACTACTCTTTGTCCAACAAAGTCCTCTGGTTTTACGTGTTCTGCTATCCCAGAAACTATTTGCCTAGTGTCATTTCCTAAATCAACTTTACTTATAAGCAATCTATCAGCTTTTGGATGAAGTTTACTTTCAATAACTTCTTCTTTTAAAGATAAAGGTAAAGCTGATATTGAACGACTAATTAAAATGCTTGGTTCTCAAATGTATAAAGGGAACTTAGCTGAGATAACAATTAAAGAAGTTGTTCAAAATTCTTTTGATGCAGTTAAAGCATCATTAAATGCTAAAGGAGCTAAAAAAATAAAAGAAGGTCAAATTGATATTATTTCTGATTCAAATAATCGTTCTTGGAATTCTGTTAATGCTCTAATCTGATCTTCATTGTACTTATTTAAATTTTTACAAACAACTAATTTATCTTCATTATCATTCTTTCTATGTATTATTGCAATAACATTCCCTTTAAAAAATTCTAGTGCTTCAAACTCACCAACAACATAGGCGTCTATTTCTTCTCCATCACCTGAATTTGTATTAGGAATATACCCGTAGTTTATTGGATACACAAACCCATAATTGGGATGGGTAGTCCCCAATGGTCTATC
>CAJYBF010000024.1 GCA_913064935.1 uncultured Mollicutes bacterium | reverse complement strand
AATTAGGTGAAAAAGAGATGCTCAGGCGATTCATTGAAGAGTCCCCAATCACAAATGATTATTCTTTTGACTTTATTCCTGTGGGATATAATTTGGAATTTGAACATAAATTCCTATTAGAAAAATCTTCAAGATATGATGATTTACCTGGATATTTTGCCATCGCTGTTTTATGCTTTTTAAATCCCAAATTATAATAGAAGTCTTCTGCACTAAATGAAGAAGTCAGTCCAAATAATAGTTCCTCATCTTCATTCATTAATTCTTCCATAACTCCCCTACCTATACCTCTTTTGTGATTATCTGGTAGTACCCCACTGTCATGTATCCCTGCATAACAATATCCGTCCGATATCATTCTTCCTGCCCCGACGATTTTGTCATCTTCCCAAGCCGTCACGACTTTATAACTACTTAGAAATGATTTTTTGATTCTTGCTTTATTTTGGTTTTTCGCTAATCCTATTACGCCATCCACTTCGTAGTACAGTTGAATTAACATATCCCAGTTTATTGATTCAAAATCTGTTTTGTAAACAATCATTCTTAAAACTCCCTTCGTTTTATAATCATTATTCATATATTCATTTATATGGATCTTATATAAAGCCCTCTGTGTATTGGATTCACGGTTGTTCTTTCTCTTGTTTTATTAATATCTCCATTGCTTTGAGAATAACCGCAGAACTCGTTTTCGAAGACTCCCTTACCTTTGGTATAAGTAGCGAGTTCTATGTTGTAGTCACTTGAGGTTGCAACTGGAACAGTTCCTTTAATAATAACATCTTCATTATTAAAATTTTGCTCTTTAACTTCTGCTCTCATTGATTGTAAGTCATACATTGCTTTTCCGATGTGATCCTTATTTAGTGTTAGTTCAAATTTATATCTAGGTTCCAGAATGCTAGTCCCAGCATCTATTAGCGCTTCCATAAATACAATTGGAGTTAATTTCCTAAATGCTGCAGCAGTGCTATCAACACTATTAAAATAAGCACTTGTGAAGGTTACTAAACAATCAGTAACCTCCCATCCGAACAACCCTTCCTTTGCTGCTGAAATCACACCATCTTCTACAGCTTTTTGGAGTGGACTTGTAATATACCCAAATGATACATTAGACTTGTATTTAATCCCACTCCCGATCGGTAAAGGTTCTATTTTTAGTTCTATTTGTGCTGGGTAAGGATGATCATCCTTAAATTTGATGAGTGAACTCCCTATCTTATTTGGTCTTTCTTTATAAATAACCTCTGGAGTTAATAACTCTACATCAACATCGTGGTTTTCCAGTAGTAGTGATTTTATTACCTCAATTTGGATTTGACCTATTATGTTTACTGAGAGTTCGTTATTCAACGGATTAATCTTAAAGTCTAGCAGTGGATCCTGTAAACTGAGTTCCGTTAAAACTCGAACTAGCGTTGGTAAATCCGCTTTGCTTTTAGGCATTACTTTTGAACACAATGTAGTCATCGGAATTTTATATGTTCTTATCTTATCAGTTTTCTTTCCAATTATATCTCCTATTTCTATGTCCTCAAATCCATATACAATAGCGATGTCTCCTTGATAAACTGCATCAACCCTAACCAGTTTTCCATTATTGAATACTTTTAAGTTCTTAACTTTAAGTACTATATCTTTAGTACTAACGTGAACTTCACTTCTGTTAAGTATAGCACCGCCAAATATCCTAACATACGCTATTTTACTGTTGTCATTATCAGTGTCAATCTTAAAAACCAAACCTGATAACTCATCTGTCTCAGTTTCTTTTTTTACTAAGAAATGATTAGTCACTCCTTCAAGTAATTCACTAACACCAATTCCAAGCAACGCCGAGCCTAAGTAAGTCGGATAACACTGCGCCTTTTGAGAATATTCAGTTATTTTTTCAACAATTTTATTTGAGTCAATATGCTCTCCGCTTATGAAATTTGCTAATATTTCCTCATCAAGTTCAGCTAAGACTTCAATTGTATCGTTACTGTTTAGTGATTTAATTGTCAAATCAGAAGTTCCTTCATTTGTACAGCCTTGCATCAATAATATATTACTTGAAAGCTGACTTCTAATTTTACTTACTACTTCATCTAAATTTGTTCCTACTCTATCGAGCTTATTAATAAAAATAATGGTTGGCATGTTTAAATTTCTCAGTGCCTTCCATAGAACTTTGGTTTGTGACTGAATACCTTCCTTACCTGAGATAACTAAAATGGCGCAATCCAAAACATTTAGAACGCGTTCTACTTCGGCGATAAAGTCTATGTGCCCTGGTGTATCAACTAGATTAACTTTGATTTCATTTATGTGTAGAGACGTCGTAGATGATTTAATCGAAATCCCTCTTCTTCTTTCCAATTCCATCGAGTCAGTTTGAGTAGTACCTGAATCAACTCTTCCTACGCTGTTTATAACACCAGCGTTATATAATATGTTTTCTGTTATTGTTGTTTTGCCCGCATCAACGTGAGCAAAAATTCCTAAATTAATAGGTCTATGATTTCTTTCTTTCATTTAATCCTCCAATATACTTTTATAAGCAAATAAAAAATACCCTCACAATCAAAAAGGTATTAGCTTAAAATATTGGATTCTTAACCTTTACTTTACCTTAGTTTGAAGTGAAATATTTGTTTGATCTCTTTTTTCTGTATATGAGTTCCCCATATTTACACCTCTTCCTATTAGTTAAGCAATTTTATCAATATTACTATAATTTGTCAATTAATTGGTAATGATCTATACATAAATTTATGTAAGCAACTATCATGTAATGTCTAAAAATATGATAGTTATATTTTATTAACTGAGAAAGATACATTAGTGTCGATTTCCATAAAACCTAAGGATTCCACTAAAACACAGTTAGCAGTGTTGTCCTCATCAACCTGCAACATAACTCTTTCTTTACCTTTATTAAAACAATGAGTTACCGCCATAGCAGACAACCCAGTAGCAATTCCCTGTCTTCGATAATCCTTATCAGTGCTGATAAAGAAAATATTTTCGAATTTCATTTTACTGTTACTAGTCACAATTTCCCCAACCACTTCATCATTTCTTAAAGCAACAAAAACATCAAATCGCTTAGTTTGAAAAAGTCTATCAGCAGTCCAGTAAACTTCTTTAAATGTACCATCATGAAGTTTCCTAACCGCTTCATAGTGTTTTTCCTCAAGTGGAACGATGTTTCCTGATAACTCTATATTTGGAAAATACTCAGGTCTAACTTCAAACTCGTACTGAGTTACTTCACACTTAGTAGCAACGCTCTTCAATGTGTTAATTGCTTGTATATTTTCTTTTGGATAAGCAATGTCAAATTGATATCCCTTATAATGTTTTTTTAAATACTCCATAAAAATAGAAAAAACACTCGAGTACTCTTCCTTTGTAAACACACCTATTGCTTCAATATATTTTTCAGATTCTTCAACTCCTAACAATAAAACACCTAAAAATCTTTCATTGTCCTTCAGTAACAGAATCCTATCTTCTTTGTTTTTTAGATACTTTTCAAAATTATTTTTAAACACCTGATAATCTTTTGAAATCCCTCTAACTCTACTTGTGTTTAGACTGTTCACTTCGAAACTATAATCTATAACTTTCTCTAGCATATCCTGACTAACATCCACAATATTCATAGTAAATTTCCTCTTCTTAGTTTCTTAAATCACTGATAAACAACTTCATATACTTAAATCAGAATATAGTCTGCTGTCATTATACTACTCACTTCGATTTCGCTTTAAGTGCTTCTATTAATTCTAGATTGGTTTTTGTATTTTTTATCATACCGATATACTGTTCAATGTGGTATGAGCTTTTAAACGTTTTTCTTACATTATACATCATATCTAGTTCGGCTTTACTAAGTAATAACTCATCTTTTCTAGTACCACTTTTTAAAATATCAATAGCTGGATAAATACGTCTTTCTGCTAATCCTCTATCCAAATGTAGTTCCATATTACCGGTTCCTTTAAACTCTTCATAAATAACATCGTCCATTCTTGAACCAGTTTCAACTAGTGCAGTGGCGATAATTGTGATACTCCCGCCCTCTTCAATATTTCTAGCAGCGCCAAAAAATTGTTTTGGTTTATATAAAGATTTTGGGTCTAATCCACCTGACAAAGTCCTTCCACTTGAAGGAACAGATAAGTTATATGCACGTGAAAGCCTAGTAATGCTATCGACTAAAATAATAACATCCTTTTTGTGTTCAGCTAATCTCATAGCTCTTTCTAATACCAACTCTGTTATTTTTATATGATTTGATGGTAACTTATCAAATGTTGAATAAACAACTTCTGCATCTACTTCGCGTTCAAAATCAGTAACTTCTTCCGGTCTTTCATCAATTAACAATATAATTAACTCAACATCTTTATGATTTTGCCTAATGCTATTGGCTATCGATTTTAAAAGCGATGTTTTCCCTGCCTTTGGAGGCGCCACGATAAGTCCACGTTGCCCAAACCCAATTGGAGAAACTAAATCAATTAATCTTGAAGATATATTATCACTATCATGTTCTAATACTATTCTCTTATTAGGATAAATAGGAGTTAGTGCTGGAAAATGCATACGTTGCTTTGCAGACTCTGGGTCCATTCCATTTACAGCTTCAATTCTTAGGAGTCCGTAAAACTTTTCATTAGGTTGCGGTGGTCTTACTCGCCCTGTAACTTTATCACCATTTCGCAATCCAAATCGGGTGATCTGACTTTTAGAAATATAAATATCCTCGCTACTTGAAGAGTAGTTAATCGGTCTCAAAAATCCAAAATCGCCTTGATTAACAATTTCTAAAACGCCCTCCATAAAGAAAAGATTATCGCTTTCTGCCTTTGCTTTTAAAATGGCAAAAATCAATTCCTTTTTGTTTAACTTACTATAATTCTTAACACTATTTTCTACTGCAAATTTATACAATTCTTTTAATTGACAATTCTGTAGCTCACTTAATAACATATTTTATCCCCTAATCTTGTTTATTATTTATTATATCATGTAAGACATTAAGTAGAAGTATTTTATGATTCATAGTAATGAAAAAGAATACTAGGTACAAAGTAACGTAATTTATTCTTATAGCAGCCACAGAACAGTTTTCTAGATATCTTATTAATTATACCAAGAAGTAGCAGCGTTAGAGAAAATTGAGCATATCCATTTACTTAAACTATCAAAAAAATAACCCTTACGAGTTATTTTATTAGTTTTTAAATAGATTTTTTATTACTTGAATTCTAAATCATTCAGGTTTGAATAGTATACTTCTTTACTTAAGCAAAAACTCCTCAATTTTAATGACTGCATTTTTGATGAAGTCTATTGTATCGATTACACTGTCGCTTTCCAAAGAGTGGCTTGCATCTTTAAATATAAGAACTTCATCATTTCCTAACTTACCTAATTCAATCATATCATCGCTCGTTAAATACTCATCATTAGTACTTGAAATTACAAATCCAGGAAACTTTCTCAAATACTGAAGAGAATCTGAAATTGGCGATATATATATGCTTTTTTCAACCTTTATCGAAGTTCGACTTCTCAGTTCACCTGAAACTTCATTTCCAAAACTTATTGAAATGACTATTTTCTTCTCATATCGTTTTGCCAGTTCAATTTGTGTAAAAACACTATTAATACAAGACAGTATATCATCCAACTGCTGCTCAGCAGATGTTCCTTTTGTAAACAAGTTTACATAAGATAAACACAATACATCATATCCTTTAACAAGAAACAATTAACGTAAAAATTGTAGTAGAGGACGATCACATGAACTACTTCCTCCTTAGTAAATAACTACCACTGTATTAGAATTGTCATTTTCCTAAAAACTATGTTCAGATGTTTTCCCATTATTCTCTATCTCTATTACAGATGCCTTAATCATAAATCCCCCTTTATTTTGGCGATACTATCTATACTTACTCTAAAGTTGTTTTTCTCGTAAGTATAATCGACTAATCTTATGCTACTTTATATTTTTCATAAATTTTTATAAATTCTTTATGACCAACATCTTCTTTGATTATGCTTTCTATAGTCTTTGCACATTCTTCAATAGTGCTTGCAAATGTGTTTACCTCTACGTCATAATTCTTAATAATACTCATATTAGCTAATTGTTTTTCTGCCAACCCCTTAGGTCTATCTCCTCGTCCTAATTCTCTTCTTTCAAGTTCATGTAAGGGGCAGCTCACTCTTACCAAAAGTACATCTACTCCATGCAATAACCGAGCACACTCTTTCAGCCAACTCTCACGACGGTTTTCAATAACTGTGTCTAGTATTACATTTTCTCCGTTTTCACATAAATTCAATATAAACTCGTGCATTATAGAAGCACCAGTATTTACTGTTTCAAGAACAGTCTTTTGGTCCATATAAAACTTATCATGTATCATATGAAGAAATGTGTCAAGTTGAACATGAAACCATCTCTCCTTAGATATCTTTTGAATTTCCTTTGCTAAAGTACTTTTCCCAGCGCTCGAAGTACCATTCAAAAATATTACTTTACCTGTTTCCAATCTGTTTTCCTTCTTTCGTATAGAATTAATATCAAGTACTAACAGTATGTATAGTTATTCAACACCATTCACTACTGTATAATGAGTTGTAGTTAATTTTAGTATATATCACTAGTGCGTATAATGCAATAGTGAGTTTAAAAAACCTTACTCCACCAGATATGAGTCTTGCATTCATAGTTTTCAAGTAGTAGTATTCGCCCCATTAGTGTACTCACATAAAAACACCTATTTCTAGGTGTTGATAAATAACATGATGAGAGAGTTCCATTATCACAAACATCACTCACTCCAGTATTGAATCATACTGTAGGAATGTTGCTAGTCCAATTCACTTTAATTTTACATTTATTAAGTATATATCAGTAGACTTAAGGACTAACATGTCGGACAATTTCACGAACTATAATCTCTTGTTGCTCAATAGTCGATATTAATGCTACGCCATCGCCTTTTTGAGGAACATACCACCCAAATTGAGCGTGATTCCCTCCATTGACATCGAAAATGAAAACGTCTTCATCTATATATTTTAAACTTTCATTGATATGTTATCTATTCATTATTAAATCATATTCAGCCGTTATTACTAAAACGTCATTAGCAGTTACATCTGTTATTGGATAACTACCTAATAATACGAGTTCGCTCACAAGTACGTTTTCTGATGAAACCATACTAGCTACAGTTCCTCCTAACGAGTGCCCAATTAAAACATTTTCTAATTCTTCACTTAAAAACTTTGTGGGATAATTAGGAGTCAGTATAGCTAAGTTGAACAAGTTTTTTGCAATTGTAACCTCATAATTATTTTGTGCAAGTCGAACCGCTAAATATTCATAGCTTTGTGGTTTAACAAGCCCTCCAGGTATAAAAACAATCTTCTTCTGAGGATTACTTACTGTGAAAGTTATCTCATCAAAATCTTCATGTCGTTCTATTCCAGTCATTTCTAGATTGTTCACCTCTAAATCCATTTCATCAAGTGGGTTATATGATCCACTTGAGTATATTGTTAAAGCTATAACTATAACTGTAAGAAGTATTATAACAGCAATTATTGTTACTTTTAGAGCCTTTTTCATAAGTATATTACCAATAGCAATTTACTATTTGGTGTCTCCTTTTAATAGAATTTTATTTCGAAATATAAAGTTCTTTATGCATAACTCATAAAAGAGATTATCAGCACAATCCAAAATCAAGATTTTTAGAAGAACATTTCAGTTATATTTACTCAGCTGACCAAGTAATCCCATATCCTTCATCTCCTAAATGATACGAAAATACAGGACCTATGTAATCAGTATGAGTGATTTCAATATTAGAAATCCTTTCTTTTACTTTGTTTTCTATCTCTAGAGCAATTTCTTTTTGATTTAAACTAATAATTCTTAAATATAATTGCTTGTGTTTAAGTGATTGCTCAACTAAATCTTCAACAATAAACTTATCTATTATCTTTTTATTAGTACGTGATTTTTTTGTTACTTCTAGTTTTCCTTCAACCATTTCTATTACTGGCTTAATTTTTAAAGTGTTTCCTATTAATCCAGCTACTCTAGAAACTCTTCCCCCTCTGACAACATGGTCTAGAGTTGTTAAGGTGAATAATACATGACTGTTCATTGAAAGAGTTTGAGCTTTCTCGATTACTTCTTCGTTTGATTTATTTTGATTAATTGCATCAATAACTTTCATTACAATTAATTCAACTCCATATGCAGCTACTTTGGAATCAAAAATATGAATGTTACCTTCAACCATCTCCTTCGCAATACATGCAGCCTAATATGTTCCACTTATACCAGAAGATACAGGAAACACCAAAATGTCCTTCACACCTTCTTTTATTAGTTTGTTAAACACATCCACGAAAAGCCCAGGAGCTACTTGAGCGGTAGTTACCTTTTTATTTGCTTTTAAGCTATCAAATACAGTTTCATTAACTAAATCCACTTCTCTATGAGATACGCCTTCTATTATCACATTTAACGAAACAACTTCTATATTATTAACTTCAATATAATCCTTACTTAAATAACAAGTGCTATCAATTATTACAGCTATTTTTTTCATAAAACCATCCTATTAGAATATATTATTTTGATATGTAAATATCATATCTAATTATAACATTTTTATGATTGCTTTCATATTCATAATAGAGCCCTCTAATGCAATCATACGAGATAAAGTATTCAAATAGCAACCAGCATAGAAAAACACCAATAAATAAAAAGGACTAGGTATCTTTCCTAGTCCTGAAAACTATCATAAAGCAAACTTATAGTTATTTTCTTAGTGCATTATTCTTGTTCGTATAAGCCTATAATCATTGACTATTCATTTAAAACTTTTACTGGATCAATGGAAACAGCTCTATTGATTGGATAAATCGACGCGATTATTGAGGTAGCTATTGAAATCGCCAATAAAAGAAATGCATTTTCAAAGCCAATCGATAATCGTAATTGTTGAGAGTTCCATTGTACTGCTTTACTAATATATGTATTAATAATAATGTTTAAAATTGATACTGTTAGTATGCTCGATAACCATATCGCAACACCTAAAAAGAATGATTCTGCGTAAAAAATAGCTTTAATATCATTTTTCCTTGAACCCATAGATTTAAGGATACCTATTTCTTTTCTACGTTCCATTACATTTAAGTGAAGTAAAATAGTAACCATAACAATAGACAATATTAGTGAAACAGAAACTATAGCAAGTATAATACTGTTCAACATACTTATTGCACCCATGAAATTAGCAAACGGTACTAAATAATAATATACTACTAGCATAACATTACAAACAGCTTACATTTATTTCGTTATAAGTTTTTGAGTTGATACTTTATATGTATTTCTTCGAATTTCTTGGTTACTTATCTTCTTTATTTCTCTTGGTTTTTGTTTCGTAG
>CAJYBF010000023.1 GCA_913064935.1 uncultured Mollicutes bacterium | reverse complement strand
TTAGGATGTATCTTAATAACCCAAGTCAATGATTCATAAAGAAATCCCTTGTGTTGGAAGATCATAGAACTTACTTACCTCTCCTCGTAACCCTTGTATGGATACTAGTAAAGTTATAATGACTCATAACGATATATGACTGCTAGCTGATACAGGTGGTGAAGCGGTAGTAGAAGTAGCAAGGAAAAGTGGAAAAAAAGTTATTGCTGCTGGACCAGGTAACCCACCAGTAATTGTTGATGAAACAGCGAATATTAAAAAGGCCGCTGACGATATTGTTAGAGGAGCAGGATTTGATAATAATGTGTTATGTATCGCTGAAAAAGAAGCAGTGGTGCTTAATGGAGTGTTTAATGAATTAAGAAGAGAAATGGTTAAGTGTGGTGCTTATGAACTTAAGCGTCACGAAATAGATAATGTTACAAAAGAACTGTTCACTACTAACAAATTAGGTAATACGGTTGTGAATAGAAAGTACGTTGGTAAATGTCATTCATTTATCCTTAAGGGTTGTAACATGCCTGTTAGAGAAGACATTAAATTGATTATTGCTGAAGTAGCAGAGGATCATCCGTTCGTTACAATTGACATGCTTATTCCGGTTCTGGGGATAGTTAGCATTTATTCAGTTGAATAAGGAATTGAAAAACTTGTTATCGCCGAAGCTGGTTGTCAGCATACTGTGATAATGCATTCAGGAAGTGTTACTAATTTAACTTTGGCAGCACGTGCGTTAGGTACAACTATATTTGTTAAGAATGCTCCATCGTTCGCGGGGCTTGGAATAGAAGGGGAAGGATTCACTACTCTTACAATCGCAACACCAACTTGAGAAGGATTAACTTCTGCTAGGAGTTTTACTAGAATTAGAAGATGTACTTTGTCAGGTGGATTTAGAATTATATAGAATTTTGTGATAGGAGTGAATCAGATGCCAAAGGACTATTTAGAGAAAATTAAAAATAACGGAATAGTAGGCGCTGGTGGAGCTGGTTTTCCTACACATGTGAAATTAGATTGTAAAGCTGATGTTGTTATCATTAATGGAGCTGAGTGTGAACCGCTTCTAAGGGTTGATCAGCAACTCATGAAAATCTATAGCGAAGATCTTATTATAGGACTTAGAATAGCTATGGATCTAACAGGTGCTACCAAAGGAGTCATTTGCCTTAAGGCAAAGTATAAAGGTGCTGTTATTAAACTTGATAAACTTACTAAAAATGAAAAATCAATAGAGATTAAAATCATTGATGATTTCTATCCTGCAGGGGATGAACAACAACTTGTTTATGAAGTGACTAATAAGGTTGTTCCACTTATGGGACTACCACTTGATGTTGGTGCTGTAGTTATAAACGTATACACTGCTATTCAAATAGCGAAAAACAAACCTGTTACAGAAAGGGTGATTACTGTTACGGGGGCCGTTAAGCAACCACAAACATTTATTGCACCGATTGGTACTCCATTCATCGAATTAATTAATGAGTGTGGCGGACCTAGTGACTTAGAGAATTTTAAGCTAAATGTCGGTGGTCCAATGATGGGTTATATTGAAAACGATTGGAACGCACCAGTTACTAAGACTAGTGGAGGAATAATAATCCTTCCAATTGATCATAGTCTTATAGTTAAAAAGACTCGTAAGACAAAAACCGATTTAAAACTAACAAAGGCAATATGTTGCCAATGTAGTTTTTGTACTGATATGTGTCCAAGAAACATACTAGGAATGAATACTCAGCCACATAAAGTAATGAGAGGACTCGCAAACGAGGACCCACATACACTTGGTAGTATTTCTAATGTTGTATCGTGCTGTGATTGTAGACTATGTAGTTTATATGCATGTCCGATGGATTTAGACCCTGGTAAAATCACTAATTTAGTTAAACAGAGTTTACTAAAAAAAGGAGCGAAGACAGAAAAGTCTGTTCCTTACGAAGTAGATATATTAAGAGACAGTAAGAAGGTACCTACTAAGAGGCTAATAGCAAGACTAGATTTATTAGATTACAATCTGGATGCACCTCTAAATGAAGATATCTTTGAAACTAACTCGGTTAAAATCCTTCTTAAACAACATATTGGTGTAGTCGCTACTCCAATTGTTAAAAAAGGAGATGATGTTTCAAAAGGAATGCTGATAGCAACTTGTAAAGATTCACTAGGGTCTAACATTCATTCTAGTATTAGTGGAAACGTGAAAGACATAAATGAATTACATATAGAAATACACGCATAGGAGGCTTGAATTATGGATTCATTAGGAATGATTGAACTTAATAGTATTGCTCGAGGTATCGAAGCCGGTGATGCGATAGTAAAAACGGCTGATGTTAAGCTCGTTGGAGCTTATGCTAGTTGTCCTGGTAAGTACGTTGTTATGGTAAGAGGAAAAATAGCAGCTATAAAAAGTGCAATAGAAGTAGGAGCTAAGACTGCTGGTAAATCTTTAGTGAATGATATAATCATCGCTAATGTACATAAGCAAGTTTTTACGGCACTTAACAGTAAAACAGAAATTGTTAGTAAAGGTGCAGTAGGTGTTATTGAAACGTATTCACTTGCCACTGCAGTTTTGTTATCAGATGCTGCTGTCAAAGCAGCAAATGTTGATCTTTTAGAGATTAGGCTAGGACGAGGTCTCGGAGGGAAAGCATTTACAATATTAACAGGAGATGTAAGTAGCGTTAAAGCAGCGATTGAAGTTGCTGAAGCCACAAACAAAGAAGATGGATTATTAGCTCATACAGCAGTAATTCCACGAATCAGCGAGAGCATGCTACGAACACTTATATAAAAAAAATAAAAAGGAGAAAAACGACTATGAAAGAAGCATTAGGATTAATTGAAACAAGAGGTTTAGTTGGCGCAATTGAAGCAGCTGACGCAATGGTTAAAGCAGCAAATGTTAAGTTGGTTGGTACTGAGAGAATTGGTCACGGTTTAGTTACAGTAATGGTACGTGGTGATGTTGGTGCAGTTAAAGCAGCTACAGAAGCGGGATCTGATGCAGTACGTCGTGTTGGAGAGTTAGTTTCAGTTCATGTAATTCCAAGACCACATGCAGATCTGAAAGGTGTAGTGTATGGAGAGACAGAAGCATCAAAAAGCACTAAGAAGGATAATTGTCAAAAAGTACTAGAAGATAATTGCTGAATAATAGGTAAATGAATTAAATTGAGAAATAATAAGAAGAAAAAGTGGAGGAACAAATATGAAAGAAGCATTAGGATTAATAGAAACAAGAGGTTTAGTCGGTGCAATTGAAGCAGCCGACACAATGGTTAAAGCAGCAAATGTAACTTTAATCGGAACAGAAAAAATTGGTCATGGTTTAGTAACAGTAATGGTACGTGGAGATGTTGGAGCAGTTAAAGCAGCTACTGAAGCAGGGGCAGATGCAGTTCGTCGTGTTGGAGAATTAGTTTCAGTGCACGTAATCCCAAGACCACATGCAGATGTTGAAACATTACTAAAGTAATTAGATATACAAAAAAGCAAATTGGAAAGAGTTGATTAGATGGAACTAGATAAATTAATTGATCGAATTGCCGAAGAGGTATATCGTAAAATTGCTAAAGAGAATAATGGAGCTTTAAATAATGATTCAAGTAGCGATGATCTTGCATCACTTATTGACCATACACTTTTGAAACCAGAAGCATCTGCTTCTGATATTAAGAGAGTTTGTGAAGAAGCGATTCAATATAAGTTTAAATCTGTATGCGTTAATACGCATTACGTAACTTTAGTGTCTCGTCTTTTATCTGGAACAGGTGTTGATACTTGTTGTGTTGTAGGATTCCCATTAGGTGCTTCTACTACAAGAGCGAAAGTAGATGAAACTATTGATGCTTTAAAAGGTGGAGCAGATGAAATCGATATGGTTATCAATATCGGTGCTTTAAAATCTGGCGACTGGGATATAGTTAAAAGGGATATTGAAGGTGTTAGAGGTGCTGCAAGAGGCCGTACAATACTTAAAGTTATCTTAGAGACGAATTTGTTAAATGAAGAAGAAAAGATAAAAGCTTGTACTATAGCTAAGATGGCTGGGGCTGATTTTGTTAAAACTTCTACTGGATTTAACAAAGGAGGAGCAACTATCGAGGACATAAGACTTATGCGTAGAGTTGTAGGGCCAAAATTAGGAGTTAAAGCATCTGGTGGAGTTCGTGATACTGAAACAGCTAGAGCTATGATAAACGCTGGAGCAACAAGAATTGGAACAAGTTCAGGGCTTAATATTGTTAAAGGTACAAAACCTTCAACTGGAACTTATTAATGTCTAGAAAAGAGGAATATATATGTATGCTGCTAGAGTAATTGGAACTGTTGTATGCACGCAAAAAGATGCGCGTATGAACGGTTTGAAAATGCAAGTAGTACAGCCAGTGAATTTAGTTACATTTAAAGATGAAGGAAAACCTGCAGTGGCAATCGATGCTGTTGGTGCTGGCGATCAAGAAATAGTTTTAGTAGTTGGCGGAAGTTCAGGTCGATTAACTGAAGTAACTAAGGATAAACCAGTGGATGCAACAATAATGGCTATTGTAGATTATATTGATATTGAAGGTAAGAATGTCTTCAGTAAAAATAGTAAGGAGATATAATCATGAAAATAGCAATTGGATGTGACCATGGTGGTTATGAATTAAAAGAGATTTTAAAAAAACATCTTACTGAGGAATTGCATTTAGAGTTTGAAGACTTTGGTACTTATAACAAAACAAGATGCGACTATCCTGATTATGCATTCTTAGTTTCACACGCAGTGTCAACAAAGAAATGTGATTTTGGAATTATGATTGATGGTGCTGGTATTGGTTCAGCAATGATGGCTAATAAAGTACCAGGTGTATTAGCTGCCTGCGCTAACGAAATATACACCGCAGAAAACAGTCGCCATCATAATGGTGCGAATGTATTAACCCTTGGAAGTATGGTTGTAGGACCGGGTGTTGCTAAAGAAATAGTTAAAACCTTTCTGACGACTAAATTCGAAGGGGAACGTAATATCAAGCGTATAAAAACTATATTGGATGTAGAAAAAAGATTACTAGATTTTAGGGGACGTTAATATGCAAATGGCTAAAGTTATTGGTATGGTTACGTCTACAGTAAAAGTCAAAGAAATAAAAGGAATTACATTATTGGTTATTCAGCCTTGTAACTCAAAACATGTGGCATTTGGACAAGCCATAGTTGCGGCTGATACATTTGGTGCAGGAGTTGGAGAATATGTTTTTTATTCTAAAAGTAAAGAAGGTGCAATGAACCTTCCTATACCAACCGCATGTGTTGATGCTGGAATTACTGGAATAATTGATAGTGTTTACCGAAAAGTTTAAGACCTTAGATAAGAGGTGAAGTAATATGCAACTTGCGAAAGTAGTAGGGAATTTAGTCTCAACGCATAAAAATGAAACACTTAAAGGGAAAAAACTTCTATTTGTTCAACCGGTGGATGATTTTTTGGAGCCTTTTGGAAATGAAATGCTTGCTGTTGATGGCGTTGGAGCAGGGATCGGCGATTTAGTTATTATACTAGCTGAAGGTGGATCTGCAAGAATGATTACTGATGCTAAAAGTAACATTGCGCCAATTGAACTATGTATCGCTGGAATTGTTGATTCGTTTTCGACTGAAAACAATTCTGTAACTACTAAATAGTGAAGAGTGATTAAAATGAGTATTTTAAATAAAATAATTAAACAAGCAAAAAAAAGTAAACGAACGATAGTTCTTCCAGAGGGGAAGGACCAACGTGTAATAGATGCAGCTAGGAAATTACATAATCAAAATATCGCTGAAGTGATTGTTTTGATTAATGAAGCTGATAAAAATGATGAAGTAGCGAAATTGCAAAATGAAGGAATAGAAGTAATTTTTGTCGAGCGTTCAAACAAACTGAAACAATACAGCGCCATGTTATTTGAACTTCGAAAAGCCAAAGGAATGACCAAAGAAAAAGCTGATGAGCTTGTTATTAACACATTATATTACGGTGTTATGATGGTTAAATCTTCAGATGCTGATGGGATGGTAGCGGGATCAATAAATTCTACTGGAGATGTTTTAAGACCTGCTCTACAAATTCTTAGAACAGCACCTGATGTAAAAATCGTATCATCATTCTTCCTAATGGATGTACCTAATTCAGATTTTGGTAGTAATGGTGTATTTGCTTTTGCTGACTGTGGCTTGATTGAAAACCCAAATGCTAATGAACTCTCAGAGATAGCTGTTCAAACCGCAAAATCCTTTGATTACTTAACAGACTATGAACCATTAGTAGCTATGCTTTCATATTCAACACTTGGAAGTGCAAGTAGTGAGTTAGTTAATAAGGTAATAACTGCGACTGAAACAGTTAAATCAAAATATCCTAATCTTAAAATAGATGGGGAATTGCAACTTGATGCAGCAATAGTGCCATCAGTTGCTAAACTGAAAGCGCCCCATAGTAATGTAGCAGGATATGCGAATGTGTTAGTATTCCCTGATCTTCAAGCTGGGAATATTGGTTATAAACTAGTTCAAAGGTTAGCTAAAGCTGACGCTTATGGACCTATAACTCAAGGATTAAGTAAACCTGTAAATGATTTATCAAGGGGATGCTCAAGTGATGATATAATTACAGTTGTAGCAATAACTGCTATCCAATCACAAAATCTTTAAACATGTCACAGAAAAAGAATGAAAATGGTGGGTATTATGAATGTAGAAAATTCTATTATTAAATGTCCAATATGCAATGAGTCGCTAGTTGAAAATAAGACTAAAAGACTTTTTTGTTGTGCCAATAATCATTCATATGACATATCTAAGAAAGGATATGTAAACCTGCTCATAAGTAATAAAAATAAGTCTTTAATACATTGAGATTCTGCAGAAATGCTGGAAGCAAGAAAGAACATTCTATACGGAGGATATTAAAAAATCATATCTAATTCCTTAAATGAAACTGTAGACCAATACTTAGTAGATGGTAATGAAAACTACTCGATTTTAGATATAGGTTGTGGTATCGGTTATTACTTGATAAATCTAGAAGAATATATGGCAAATGAAAATATCGGCTACTATGGAATTGATATCTCTAAAAACGGAATGAATACTGCAGCTAAGTTAAGTAAGGAAATTAGTTGGATAGTTGGTACTAACAACAAATTACCTTATCATGATAACTCAGTAGATTTGGTTATATCTGTTTTTAGTCCGATTAAATGGACTGAGTCTGAAAGAGTTCTTAAACCCAATGAACTAGTCATTGTTATAAACCCAAATAGAGATCATTTAATGGAAATGAAGAAAGTTATTTATCCCAGTATTATAGAAAAAGAAGAAAATAGAAACGAATTTGACTCATATAATTTTAGTAAAGTAGATAGAAAAATTATAAAAGAGACGATCTACTTAAAAAAAGAGGAACTCAAAGATTTATTGCTAATGACTCCGCATTATTGGATGACAACAAAAGAGTCAAAAGAGAATTTATATGCTTTGGATTCTCTTGACGTAGGAATAGAAGTTATTATAGATGTATATAAGAATAAAATTAATTAGATCTATGAAACAAGAAAACTCGTAAATATACGAGTTTTTCTTTTGGAAATTATTGAATTTTTTAGACTTCCATAAAATGTTTTATGATATAATTGAACTACAAATTTTATGGGAGATATAATATGATTATCGATATCAATTCAAAAAAGGATTTATACAGATTTGTTTACTTTATCAAGGATCTATATAAAAATGATAAGTACCATGTATTTCCTATTTTTTATGCTCAGAAAAAAGAATTAACAAATTTGGTACTAAAGGATAAAGCATATAAGGCAATCTTATGTGAAAGAGATGGACAGATTTTAGGAAGACTACTTTTTACTTATGGAGATAGCAAGAAGCAAGGAAAAGAAATATGCTACTATTCTTATTTCGATAGTATAAATAATATCTCAGTTGTCGAAGAGTTATTTAGCTATATGGAAGTTGATATGAAGACAAAAGGAATTAATTACAGTGAAGGGACTTTTAGTCCGTTTGATCCTGACACAAGAAGAGGGATAATGATTAAAGGCTTTGATTCAATGCCTTCAATATTTACATCATATAACTATGATTACTATCAAACTTTACTAGAACAATACGGATATGAAAAAGCGGTTGACACTGTATTACTTAATGCTGATGTTAATGAAAAATCAAAGAAAAGACTGAATACATTCAGTAGGTTCTTTTTAAGAAATAACGATGTTAGGGTGGATAGCCTTGATTTTAAGAACTTTGATAGAGACTTAAAAGACGTAGAAATTATTATCAAAGCTTCAACTAGTGAAGTGATTTATCAAGATGCACCAGACATGGAACTAATCAAAGAAACTGCAAGACAAATGCGTGCTTTTGTCAATCCGAAGTTCGTCAAAATAGCTCGAGAAAATAAAACAAATAAGCCAGTTGGATTTTGTTTAGTTATGCCTGATTTTAATCAGGTGTTTAAAAAAACAAAAGGTAGAATTCTACCACTAAGGATTCTATACTATAAAAAAAGAATCACAAGAGCAAGAGGGCAAATGCAGTATATTGTACCTGAGTACCAAAATGGGGGATTAATAGGTCATATGTTCAAAGTGATTTTTGATGATTTTGTTGATGAGGGAATCACCGACTTTGAGGCTGGGACGATGATGGAAGACAACCCAAAACCAATTAATGCTTTTAGAAAGTTTGGTGGAGAAATCACTAAAATATACCGCATATACGGGAAAGAGGTTAAATAAATGATTATTATATTACTTCAAGTATCAATGATATTTTTAGTTCCTTTACTTATTATAAGATATTCTAAGTTTGTTATTACAAGGTGGATTGGGACTATTGGAACAGCTTATTTTCTAGGGATTTTAGTTGCGATAATTATATTCTTAATCAATAAAATTGGGATTGATTTTACTTTAAATACTGATGTTGGTGAGATAGGAAGCCACGCTGCAATCGCTGTTGCGATTCCCTTATTATTGTTTAGTGCAAATTTAATGGAAACTAGGAAACTCTCAAAAATGGTTTTGAAATCTTTTGTTTCCTTATTGATTTCAGCAGTAGTAGTCAGTACTATTGCCTTCTACGTTTATGGTAGGACAATAGCCAATGGCGCAGAACTTTCAGGAATGGCAGTTGGATTATACACAGGTGGAACACCGAATTTAAATGCAATCGCTAGCATCTTTGGTCTTGATGCTAACGTTATAGGTGTAGCTAATTTATCAGATATGGTTATAGGAGCAATATTCTATTTATTTTTACTACTGGGATGTAAACCATTGCTGTCTAGATTTTTAAAAACAAGCACTAGTGACTCATATGTCACTAGTGATATAGAATTAGAATATGTTGATGAGTTTGATATTAAGGAATTCACAGTCAATTATAAACTTTTGTTAAGAATACTATTAGCATTTGGAATGGCTATGGTAGGTGCTATCCTCGGGGTTGTAGTGTGGACGTTATTAGGTAGTGTTGAGGGTAGAATGATAGATATACTCGTTCCATCACTTTTGATTACTGTTACCGTTCTTGGA
>CAJYBF010000022.1 GCA_913064935.1 uncultured Mollicutes bacterium | reverse complement strand
TGGAATCTTCTGTATGAGAATGACCTCTGGTTGTGTTCTGCATATTGAGATGTCATGTGAATTTTGCAGTTTTTTTTATTTGTTTGTTTTTTTTTTTTTCAAGCAGAAGACGGCATACGAGATAAGGCCACGTGACTGGAGTTCAGACGTGTGCTCTTCCGATCTGATGGATTTTGCCAAACGGTTACTGGACTATGATTTTCATGCGCCCACAACCTACTTCCCTCTGATCGTACCCGAATGTTTATTAATCGAACCTACCGAAACAGAAAGCAAGGAAATACTTGACCATTTCATTGAGACAATGGCTCTGATTCGAACCGAAGCACAGGAAAACCCTGAAATTGTAAAAAATGCGCCCCATACCCTGCCTGTCAAACGTCTTGATGACGTCAAAGCTGCAAGAGAACTGGATCTTGTTTTCACTCCTGACGTACAATAAGAGAAACTGCCGAATCAGATAATGGCTGATCAAGATACAACCGGAATAAAACGCATTATCAATGCCGCTGGTTACTCCTTTTGCGGACTAAAAGCAGCGTTTAAAAATGAGGCTGCTTTCAGGCAGGAAGTGATCCTTGTTGTCATACTGATACCTGTTGGTTACTGGCTGGGCGAAAATACAATCGAAAAAGCGATACTCATCGACGCCTTGCTCCCGGTATTAATTGTGGTGCAGATCAATTCTGCAATTGAAAGCACAATCGACCGCATCAGCAAGGAACACCATGAACTTTCAGGCCGCGCCAAAGACATTGCGTCGGCTGCTGTATTTCTTTCCCTGATTAACGTTGTTATAGTCTGGGGATTATTACTAACACACTAGGAATCTCTTATGTCAGCACTCATTTGCGGGTCGTATGCTTACGACAACATCATGGTCTTCCATGACAAGTTTAAAAATCACATCCTGCCTGACAAGGTCCATATGTTGAACGTCTCTTTCCTGGTTCCCACGATGCGCAAGGAATTTGGCGGCTGTGCCGGCAATATAGCCTATAACTTAAAGCTGCTGAATGAAGACCCGATTCCGATGGCCACCGTCGGCACTGACTTTGGAGCTTACGCTGAATGGCTGGTCAAATGTAATGTCAATCCCTACCATATTAAACAGATTGAAGGCACGTATACGGGGCAGGCCTTTATTACGACCGACATGGACGACAACCAGATCACCGCCTTTCATCCTGGCGCAATGAACATGTCCCATGAAAATCAGGTCGCTGATGCCACCGGCGTCACTATCGGCATCGTATCACCCGATGGCCGTGATGGCATGATTCAGCATGCCGCACAATTTGCAGAGGCTAACATACCTTTTATTTTCGACCCGGGCCAGGGCATGCCGATGTTCGATAAAAATGATTTGCTCACCTTTATTGATCAGGCCACCTGGATCACGCTCAATGATTATGAAGCAGAGTTATTACAAGATCGTACGGGTCTGTCACCACATGAAATCGCCGAACGTGTAGAGGCATTGATCATCACCCTTGGCGGCCAGGGGTCGCACATTTATACAAATAAAAACCGCCTTGATATTCCACCGGTCGTCACTAAAACAATCAGTGATCCAACCGGATGTGGTGATGCATATCGAGCGGGATTGTTATATGGCTTACTCAATGATATGGACTGGGAAACAACGGGGCGCATTGCTTCATTAATGGGGGCCATCAAAATTGAGACCCATGGTACGCAGAACCATTCATTCACAACAGATGAATTTGACGCCCGCTTCCGCGAGGTTTATGGAAGAGAAATTTAGCAGGAGTCGAGGCTAACAACATTAATTCGTTTAACACCCGCCGGCACTTCCACATTAATTGCGGAAGTGACTCACCGGGGTGAATATTTTATTCTGGTGTTTCCACAGGTCGTAATCGAATCTCGATTCTTCTGTTTTGTTTTCGCCCTTCTGGCGAATCATTTGATGCAATAGGCTGATTCTCACCGAACGACACGGCTACCAAACGGGCACCTGGCAAACCTGATTTTTCCAGAATTCGCACGACTTCGGTTGCACGTGCAGAGGCAAGGTCCCAATTAGTTGGGAATTTTTCAGCTAACTTGCCACCAATAGGTGCGTTATCAGAATGTCCGGCAACAATTGTTTGAAATGGCATATCAGCCAATTCAGCACTGACCTTTTCCAGTACTGCCCGACCAGCATCACTCACATTAGCTGATCCGGAGGAAAACAAAACACCCTCAGTCAGATTAACATTCACACCCGTCTTCATCTGGCTTATGGTAATTTGTTTTGCGACCAGCTCTTTCGACAAGCCATTAACCAGTTTATTATAAGCTTCTTCCTGAGAGCGGGCTTTCACTGCCGTCATGGCCAGGGCGTCGGAAGTCAAATTCAGTTCTTTTTTGGTCTGTTTGCGCCCTTGTTCGGTATCCGCTGCACGATTCTGTGCCAGTTTGAGATCGCTTTTCAGTGTCTCATTTTCTTTCACCAGCGCATCGTAATTACCACTAGAAGCACAACCAATTGAAACGACGCCAATAATGATTGCTGTTGTGATACCTTTTACCGGGAATTTGAATCGACCACTACTCATAAAATTATCCATAATATTGCCTCCAGGGATTTTTTGAATTATTTGTATGAGGGCTATGTGCCAAGTGCTATAGTTAGCAAATATGCTGGTTCATATGGTTGTGCATCGTTTAAAAAGTATTCAGGTATGCACGATTACAGCGTTAATGGTAGAAGTTACATTAGAAAGACTGCAAACTTGCCAGTTTTAATAGGTGAGTACATAGTTAAGAACACTTATGCAGAATATCCAGAGATAGCAAATAAAAAAGCACAAAAAGAAATGGATGAAATGTTTGCTGACAATGATTTCGCACGTAAAGAAAAAGAGTTGTTTGAAACGCAAATACATCTAGGTGGTAGATATATCTCGTTTTACAGAGATAAAGGTAAATTCAAATTGAAGTTTATCACAGCAGATAGGGGATTCATCACAGAGAAGAAAGACGGTAAACCTAATGGGGCTGTATTCATATCTCGTACTATTAGGATGGAGAAAGCTGGTATAGGTAACAAATTAGCCAAATTCTATTACACGTTGTTAGAATGGCATTATGAAGAAGATGACAAGCGAATAGTAAAGAATGATTTATATAGGTCTAATACAGAATCTAACTTAGGTAAGAAAAAAAATGATTACATAACTGCTGTATATGGTGATTTAATATCAACCGAAGAAGATGTATATAACATATCAATACCGACATTTGTATATATTAAGAATCCTATTAAGAACAATAAAGACTTAATGAGTATTGAGGGTATAGGAGCGTTTATTAATCCTATTGATTCTATTATGGTAGTAGACGAGACTTTCCATGTAATGTCAAAAGAGATAGTGTTAAGTCAATTCCAAATGTTATTCCCAGAGGGTGCTACCGAAGAGGTTACTGACTGGAATAGCAATAAGACTGTTAGAACAGTTGACATGTATCAAGAGGGTATCTTAGTATATAATACTGATGATGTAGGCTCATATGAACCTAAAGCAGTTGCACCACAATTAAGGATTCAAGATCAAGTGTTAGCATTTAACACAGTGATTGACTTAGTTGCAATATCAGTAGGAATACAAGCAGGTTCATTGCGTTTCGATGGTAAATCATTTGGTACAGCAACGGAAGCTAAGATACAAAAAGGTGACACGGCTAATACTATTAAACTATACGAAGCAAATAATGGCGATGGAATCACAGATGTAATTATGATGTGGCAAGAAGTATCTAATAGCGAGAGTGCATTACCTAATGTGCCTAAATTCACTAGGGAAGATGTAACAATCATATGGAAAGATAATGTAGCCGAAGATGATGAAACAATGCGAGAGAACGATAGGAAAGTTATAGAAGCTAATTTAGCACCTAGAATATTCTATTGGACTCAAAGGGGATTCAGTCCTGAAGATGCTACTTTGATTATTGAAGCAGCAGATGCCGATAAGAAGAAACAACAAGAAGAGTTTGGTTTCTCTATTACGGAAAAAGAAGTAGACAGTAATAATCCAGATGGTAACGAAGAAGAAATCGATGAAACAGACGATGATAATACGGAAATTGAATAATGGCAAGTGCCAAACAAAAGAAAGCCATCATAGATAAACTGAATGATGCGTTTATAGAACGAGGTATCAAGAATAATACAATAGCATATAAGAGATTCTTCGATAGAGCTATTACTGAATCACTTAAAGCATCGCAAGGCGAAGTAGTTGGTAGTAGAGCGATAATAAAAGCATTGAATGGTATAACAGTTAATAAGAGTGCATATTTAAGACAAACATATAATATGGCTGTATTAAGTGGTATAACAAACATAGTAGAGAATCAAGGTATTAGTGCATTAGATAGAAAGACACTAGCACCATTGATTACACTATTAAATAAATATCCAGTTAGTAAGCCTGAAACGTTGGCAGCTAAAGTAGATACTATAACAGTTGCGATACTAGGTGGTAAAGTTGCATCATTGAATTCTGTTGAAAAAGCAGTAACACCAATGGTTAGAAAATACTACAATAACAACTTACCATTTATCAGAGAACAGTTGAAGATTAACAAGGTTAATATAATCAAAGTTAATAAGCAGATTAAGAGTAATATAAGTAGAACGATTGCTAAGGAATTAAGAAGTCAAATTAATCAACGTATTACAGTAGTCACTGATCCTAAGTTTAAGGATATAAAACGCCCTAAGACATTCGTAGAGATACGCAAGGATATGAGAGCCAAGTTTGGGGAACAAGTTGATTACAGAGTACGTAGGCTAGTTGATACGGAATTGCACGATTTAGCAGAGAATACAAAGTTTGCACAACATACAATAATGGGATATACACATAAGAAATGGAACTCACAGGGCGATAGTAAAGTACGTAATGACAAGAAAGGTAAAACACAAGCCAGTCACGTTGTTATGAACGGTAAGAAGCCGATACCTGTAAAAAATAAGTTCAAGATGTTTGGTGGTGGTAGTGGTATGTACCCAAGTGACCCACAACTAAAACCAAAGGATAGAATTAATTGTAGATGTTTTCTGACTTACACAAGAAGAACATAGTTGCCTATGACTTGCATAGGGATAATGAGTTGCTAGGTCTCATACAAAACTAGGTAAGATGGCTCACATCTTAAAAATAGAGGAGTAATATGAAAAAAGAATTATTGCAAAAGCTAATAGATGATAACACTATTGATGGTGTTGTTGACTATGATGCTGTATTCAAAGCAGTTGACAAATCAATCAATGATACAGTTAAGTCAAATAAAGTTAATGTTGACGAAATCAAAGCAAACGCAATGAAAGAAGCAACTAAGAAAGTTATGGAATCATTGAAAATCGAAGCTGATGGTGACGACACTAACATAGACGAAATTGGTAAAAAGGTACAAGATAAGTTAGATTCTTTGACAACTGGATTAAAAGAGATTAACGATAAGTACGAACAATCATCACAAAAGAATATTGATTTAGAATTAACTAACAAAGTATCGAAGTATGCACAGAAAAATCACCAGTTTGCTAAATTGAAATATCAAGAGTATAAGACACCAGAAAATACTGATGAAGATGTTTATAAATTGATTGATGAAGAATATCCTGAATGGGATGCGAATTACAAAAGCACCAAAGGTAACGCACTTTTAGACGATAACAAGTTTGAGACTACTGATGTAGACAAGATGTTAGAAGCTATGAAGTAAAAAAAATAACTTAAAAGGAGATTTAAACTATGGCAACACTAAATTATTCAAGTGTTTATGAACAAACGTTAGCGCAAAAGTTCAATGCAGAATTAAAGTTTACAGCGTTATATACACCGAGTATTACAGCAACAAATAAATTCAAATTCACAGGCGGTAAAACGTTTGAAATTCCAGTATTAACAGTTACAGGGTACGTAGATGCAGATAGAGATAGTACTGCATTGTTTACACGTAATCACGATAACACTTGGGAACCTCACACAATGGATCACGATAGAGAGTGGGACACATTGATTGACCCTAAAGATGTTGACGAAACAAATATGGTAGTAAGTATTGGTAATGCTACAAGCGTGTTTAATAAACAAGAGAAAATTCCAGAAATGGATAAGTATATGGCATCTAAGTTATATGCTGATTTATTAGCATTAGGAACTATCAATGAAACAGTACCAGCAGATTCAACAGCTTGGTTAGCGTTATTCGATGCATTTATGGAATCAATGGATGATTTAGAAGTACCTGAAGATGGAAGAATTATGTATTGTAGACCGTTCGTTTATACATTCTTGAAAAATGCACAGGGTGTAGTAAGACAAATAGGTACGACTCAATCAATTACAGAAACTAATAGAATGTTATCAAGACTTGATGATGTTGAAATCGTAAGAGTACCAACAGCAAGAATGAAAACGTCTTATGACTTTACAATCGGAGCAGTACCAGCAGTAGGAGCAGTAAATATCAATATGATATTAGTACATCCAGAATCAATCGTTGCACCAATTAAAGTAGATGAAGCAACAATGGATTCACCTAGTGCAGTAACTAAAGGTAAATTCTTATGGTATGAAACGCAATATTGGACTGCGTTCTTATTGGAACAAAGAGTACCTGGATTATTGATTAATGCAGAAGTAATAGTATAGGAAGGGTGGAAATATGGCTAAATATTTAATGGGTAAAAGTAACAGAAGATTAGAAACAGAATCGGAATTAGAAAAGGGTAAATTGTTGGCTAAAGGTTACAGTGTTATTAATACCAAAGGTGAAGTGTTAGAATTGGCAACTGGTGGGATTACATATTCAGCAGCTCAATATAATAAAGTACACCTTGAAAATATCGAACTTAAAAAGAAACTGGCACGTAGAAGAACACCAAAAGTACCAACGGAATAAAATAAATTTAGCCCTACATAGCGTGGGGCTTCTTTAAAAGAGGTGATTATATGTATTACTGTAATGGAAGATATTTAACAGCACAACCGTTAGCTGATGGAAGTTACTTCTTACCATACGATGATGATTTTATGTACTACGATGAAACTAAACGCCAGTACATACTAAAAGATGCAGCTATCAAGGCTTCTACTGGTGAGAATATCGATACATTATACGAAGACCAAAATAGTACACAGCGTAAAGCCGAATTTATCAGACAAAGTAACAACGTATATCGTGCGTTAAAACGTAGCCCTTACAATATGAACAACACAGATATAGTGTTATTCAAGATAGGTAGATTTGAACAAGGGAGAACAGGTATATATAATGCCCTAGTATCACAACAAGAATGGGTTATAAACTTTGACAAAGATTTACTAGAACAAGGTATAAGCGAGAATGCTAAAGATGATTTACGTAATGCTCAATTATGGAATAAAGGTAGTTATAGCTATGTGCCTGATCCTGACCAGAAAGATGTTGGTTATTAATGAGACGAGTAAACAAAGGCTATTATAATAAGGCTTATATACTTGATTACGATAAGGCTAATGATGTGTTAGGAACAACACCTAGACTATTTAGATATAAGAATATACGTAAAGGTGATGTAGTAGGTAGTCAGTTGTTAGCAGGTTGGTTAATGTCAGATGGTAGTAAGATGATTTCAACAGATAGTCAAATGATAATTGAGCGAGGCGAACATCTACGTGGAGATAAATATTTAGAATCTACTTTGAGAATACCAGAGTTAGTCACACAAATTAATCCAGACTTAGAAAAAGGAACATACGACCCTATATTTGGGTTACCATTTACTGGCACTGCAGAAGATGTAAGAAGCGTTGGTTATATTGATGTATTAAGTGGTAAAGATTATAAATTTTATCTAGTAGGTACAGACCCACAAGAAAACGAGTATAACTATATAGGTTCATTCGGTAGTATAGAATCTGATACTGGTGGTGACTTACCGCAATTAAATACTGGTAATATTACATCAAAAGGTACATTCGGTTCTACTACAAGTACGACAGAGGGAGATTTGCCAAGTACAGGTAATGTATATGGCGATCAATATGTATGTAATCTAAATAATTATGAATCAATAGAAGCTAGTAACATATTTGATAAAGGTGATACTGCAACTTATAATGATATTGGTTGGTTAAAGAACGAAACTATAGTAGAAGTTAATGATGGTTATTCATGTGTTACTAATGATTACTTTTCTGTAGTAGCAGATGAGACATATCAAGCTAATGAAGTTGCTAGATTAAACACTTCATTTGTATGGGTAATCATATCTGATACCAACGCAATAAATGTATTACAGTTTGATGAAAACGATTCAACTACTACAACTGTAGATTTAGTAGAATATAATCAAACGCTTACCTTAGAAGTCGATACAGTTAAAGTGAAGATATGGGCGAGAAATATATTAGTTGATTCAAGTGACAATATAGTAACTACATATAGAATTTCACAACTAGAGATAGATTATGATTCTATATCAGAAGTTATGGAGTATGAAGTTATGGAAGATCCAGACCAATTAGTAGGTGCCATACGTAAAAGAAAGAATCGTGATATTACGATTATGAAACTATCGTGAACGAATTAATGTTAGGTGCTAAACTTTTAGAAATAGCACAACTGACAGCTCCTTTCGATACAGGTAATACACTAAGGTCTATTATCATTGAAAGACAGCCTAATGGGTGGTTATTGACTTCTCGCGGTGTTGTATCTCCATATAATATATATTTAGAACGTGGTACTAAGCGAAGTGATAAACATGAGGGTTGGTGGTCTACTGGTGTAGCTGGTAATACTGCTAGATACATAGAGGGTTATTATAACAACAACTTTAAGAGTGATACGATAAATTATAAAGAATTAGTAGAAAAGAGTAAAGATTTCCCAGCACAAAACGAGAGATTTTTACAAGGATTAAGGAAGTGATACTATGGCAGATTTAACAGATTTAGATGCTCTACAAACATATTTTAATGAATTATTAAATAAGAACCCATACGGTAAATTTTTTAACATGGGGCAATTCATAAAACAATCAGGGACAGAGTTTAGATTAGACTTCGTTCCTAATTCGGTAGTAAGTTATAAAGTTAATTATGTTCCTTGTATGCTTAACGGTGTAGATGCACCTAAGAATATACCAGACTTAGATTTATACGAATGGGTGTTTACGTTAAGAATTGCATTGACTGGCGAGAACGAAAAGAAAGATCCACAATTAAGTGAGAGAAGAGCTTTAAACTGGTTTAGAAAGAAACTTGTAGATGACCCTTTGGCTACGATAACCGCTGATGGTGTTGATTATAACATCGTTACAACTGGATACCATATCAGTTTAGATAGTGTTACAAGTACCGTAAGTGGTAAAAAACGTTCTTTAGTATCTATGCAAATAGGTGTGCAAAGCGGTATCGGAGTATACTTTGGTAACAGTTTAGAATTATCTTTACGAAGATTCGAAGATGAAGATATAGATGCTAACTACTACCCTATTAAAAAGTTAGGTAGTGGTCATAAGAAAAACAAAGTAGCATCAAGTGGATTTTTATTAACAGGAAATAAGACTGACAATGTAGCAACGGATTCAGCGTATGGATATAACACGGTCGTAGTCTT
>CAJYBF010000021.1 GCA_913064935.1 uncultured Mollicutes bacterium | reverse complement strand
TTAATAATATTATTCATATATTTATAGATGAGGAGGTAATATTATGTGATATTTGATGATGTTTTTTTGGTTTTGCATTATTGTTGTGTCATTCGTTATAGATGTAAATACTCTTGATCTTGTAAGCATTTGGTTTTCACTAAGTGCTGTATTTGCTTTTGTCGCAGCATTAATGGGTCTTACAGAAATGGCTCAAATGTGGATATTCATTGTTTCCACGGGTATTTTATTGGCATTAACAAGACCATTAGCCAAAAAATATATGCTTAAAAATAAAGTAAAGACGAATGTTGATAGGCTTATTGGAAAAACAGCTAAAGTGACCAAGGAAATTCAAATAGGCGAGCGTGGAGAAGTCAAAATAGATGGTAAATATTGGTTAGCATTCTCAAAGAACGAACACTTATTTGAAATTGATGAGAAATGTGAATTTTTAGCTATAGAAGGGGTAAAACTTCTAGTTGGAATAATTGAGGAAAAACCTATGGAAAAACTAATAATAATTGGAATCATATTAAGTTTCTTATCTAAAAAGAAAAAAGGCTTTGATAAAACTAATCTAAGTTATATTATTGAGAAACTTAGCAATTCACTTAATAAAATGGGACTAGTTGAAGGCCCCAAAGCTAATACTGATAACCAAAGTAAGACTACTAAAGTAGGATATGAAGTCACAAGAAAATCTATTTCCTACGAAAATGCTTTAACTATGTATAAAGCTGGAATTATTTCAAAAAAAGAATTAAGAGAAACAAAAAAATAGATAAAAGGAGACTCAAATTATGACAACACCATTATATTTTTTAGCCGCATTAATTATTATC
The DNA here is from genome assembly GCA_913064935.1 of uncultured Mollicutes bacterium. Lineage (GTDB taxonomy): Bacteria > Bacillota_I > Bacilli_A > MAG-NZ > MAG-NZ > Zrk6. The sequence goes on along the minus strand of CAJYBF010000021.1, from coordinate 8,888 downwards.
GTACTACTTGTTATAGCTGTAAGCGTAAAGATCGTAGCTCAAGCTAGAGCATATGTAATCGAAAGATTAGGTGCTTATCACCAAACTTGGGAAACGGGAATTCATTTCTTAGTACCATTCATTGATAGAGTTGCAAAGCAAACGTCTTTGAAAGAACAAGTAATTGATTTTGCTCCCCAACCAGTTATCACAAAAGATAATGTAACAATGCAAATTGATACAGTTGTTTACTTCCAAATCACTGATCCAAAGTTACTAGCGTATGGAGTTGAAAGTCCATTAAAAGCAATTGAAAATTTAACTGCTACAACATTACGTAACATTATTGGGGATTTAGAACTGGATCAAACACTAACATCTCGTGATTTGATTAATACTAAAATGCGCGTGATATTAGATGAAGCTACTGATCCTTGGGGAATTAAAGTTAACCGAGTAGAAGTTAAAAACATTATGCCTCCTCAAGATATTAGAGATGCAATGGAGAAACAAATGCGTGCTGAGCGTGAAAGACGTGAGTCTATAATTAGAGCTGAAGGGGAAAAAAGATCTTCAATCCTATTAGCTGAAGGAGAAAAACAATCAGCAATCTTAAGAGCTGAAGCTGCTAAGGAATCTCAAATCCGTAGAGCTGAAGGAGAAGCGCAAGCGATAATCTCAGTTCAAGGAGCAACTGCTGAAGGTATCTCATTAATTAAAAATGCTGGCGCTGACAAAGCTTATTTAACTCTTCAATCTTTCGAAGCGTTAAAAGAAGTTTCTAAAGGTCAAGCAACTAAGATAATCATTCCAAGTGATCTTCAAGGTATCGCTGGATTAATGGCGAGTGCTGCCGAACTAATGGAAAAAACACCAACCAAATAACACGATTAATAAAACCCACGATATTATGCACTGCACCCAAAAACTTGGACATAGGAAACTATGAAAAAGAGAGGGTGCAGTTTTTATATGGCAAAATATCCAATAGAATTTAAAAAGAAAGTAGTATGTTTTTACAAAGATAATGGACAAAGTGAGACTCTTCGTGTTTATAATGTAAGTAAAGAATCCATAATCAAATGGAGAAGGCAATCGGAGAGAGATGATTTTATGAGAAGAAAGAATAGAAAGTATACAGTCCAAGAAAAACTCGATGTCATTGCCTACTACAAGGCAAATGGGAGAACGGCTACGGAAGAAAGATATGAAATATCTAACTCTGTATTCTATAAATGGGAAAGAATACTGTATGAAGAAGGATCGGAAGCTTTAGGAATTGAACGTAGAGGAAGAAAATCGGTCAGACCAACAAAAGATATAAACAATAATAAGGATCTATTGGAAGAACTACAGTATTTAAGAATGGAGAACGATTACTTAAAAAAGTTGAAGGCCTTAGTAGAGAAAAGGGAAGAGCAAGAAAGAAAGAGCAAGTAAGAGTTATCCTTGAGCTAAGGCAAGAAAAAGGTTATTTAATAACTGAGTTACTAAGAATATGTGGAATGAGTAAGTCAACATTTTATGAAGTTAAAAGCAAGTTGAATCAACCCGATAAAGATAAAGAGATAAAAGAAAATATCATTACTTTAGTAAAGAAACATAAGCAAAGATACGGATACAGAAAAATAGGTGTTAGATTGAGAATTGAATACAATATGGTCGTTAATAGGAAAAAAGTATATAGAATCATGAAAGAGATGAATCTTCTTTCTAGGTTTAGAGTTAAGAAATACAAATCATATAAAGGTACGGTAGGTAAGGTAGCGAAGAATTTAATGAACAGAAATTTTGAGGCTAAGCGAATTAATCGTAAATGGGTAACTGACATAACAGAATTCAAAGTGAAAGGCAAAAAGATATATTTATCTCCTCTCATGGATTTATATGACCGAAGTATAATCGGATATAAGGCGGGGTTTTCACCAAGTGTGGAACTAGTTACGGATATGTTGGATCAAGCCTTAGTAAAGAAACAGTATAGACGTTTAATGATCCATTCAGACCAGGGCTTTCAGTATCAAAATATAAGGTATAGAAGAAGATTAAAACAAAAGAAAATCAGACAAAGCATGTCTAGAAAGGGAAATTGCTTAGATAATGCAGTAATTGAAAACTTTTTCGGTATACTTAAATCAGAGTTTTACTATCTTGAAAAATTTGATTCTCCAGAACATTTCCTTAATGAACTAAAGAAGTATATAAAATATTACAATGAAGAAAGAATGTCAACCAAACTAAAAGGAATGACACCGATAGAATATCGTTATCATTCCCTGAGTTTTAATTAATTTTTACACTTATGTCCAACTTTTGGGGTTCAGTGCAATTATTCGTGGGTTTTTCTTTGGTGTAATTCGTTTATTTAGTTAAGTATTCTCTTATAACTTCTGCGTGACACTTCTTAGGAGCACACCAACAAAACAACTCTAGTCTGCCATGCTTTTTGTAGATTTTAGATATTCTTTCTAGTTCTTCTTTTATTATAGGTGATTCTATTAATAAATGATTATTAAACCATTCTCTGTATTTCTCAATAACACCATCACGTTGCTCTTCATACTCCATAATAAAAGGGTTACCTAGAATCGTCTCTCTATCAACCCTAATTTGCCAGGGTTCTATTGGTGATTCGTTGGTCATATTCTTAACAATAATCATTCATATTCCCCCAAACAATAATCTCTATATATACTATAATGGTAACTATTTTTTAAATTAAATCAACTATCTTCCATTTTATTACCAGTGTTAAAAGACATATACAAGATTTCATTTCACTCATATTATACTAAGGGGTGAATGGTTATGAAAGAGAAGTTAACTTATCTATACACAAACAAACGAACTATAATCGGACTAGTCACTACAATTGTTTTAGTTGCATTATCCATTATCGAGACATACACAACAGCCGCAATTGCATCGGACATAAAAATGCTTATCTTAGCCATCTTGAGTTACTGTAATGTTAGAGGGGTCCTAGGAAAAGGTTTCGAATCTGTTGGGGCCTTTTTGAAAATCGCCGAACAAGCAATTGACGATGTGCAAGAAAATATCACAGTAGATTAACAGATTGAGGATACATGCGAAAGTATATATCCTCTTTCTTGTGTTTATTTTTTTTTGCGGTTTTATGTATTCTATACTATAATTACTGTAGGGTTAAGAAACCCACATTATCTTACTCTTTGACTAATAGGATAAATAAAAGGAGGTTTTATAATGAGTCGAGTATCAAAAGAATCAAGAGTTTACATTGATGAAGTGCTAGCTAATTTGATAGCGAAAAATGGGCACGAAGTAGAATTCATTCAAGCAGTAGAAGAAGTATTTGTTACACTGGGTCCTGTTTTAGATAAGCATCCAGAATATATTAAGGACAATATTTTGGGAAGGATTATCGAACCTGAACAAGGCATTTTATTTAGAGTTTCTTGGGTAGATCGATTCGGCTCAATAAACGTCAACAAAGGTTACAGATTTCAATTTAACAGTGCTATAGGTCCATATAAGGGTGGACTACGACTACACCCTAGTGTTTACTCTGGTGTAATTAAGTTTTTAGCTTTTGAGCAAGTGTTTAAGAACAGCCTAACATCCTTACCGCTTGGCGGAGGAAAAGGTGGATCTGATTTCGATCCAAAGGGTAAAACAGACGATGAAATTTTAAATTTTTGTACAAGTTTCATGACTTCTTTATATAGACACATCGGTTCAAGTGTAGATGTTCCAGCTGGAGACATTGGTGTTGGTGGAAGAGAAATAGGATATTTATTTGGTGCTTACAAAAGACTCGCTGGAGCTTATGAAGGTGGAGTTCTTACTGGTAAGGGACTAGAATACGGTGGTAGCTTGATTAGACCAGAAGCAACTGGATACGGAGCAGTGTACTTCGCAAACGAAATGTTGAAACACGATAACCAGGATTTCAAAGGCAAAACTGTAGCCGTTAGTGGTTATGGGAATGTTGCATGGGGTACTTGTTTGAAGGTTCGTGACTTAGGTGGAAAAGTAGTTACAATATCTGGAAGTAGAGGTTATGTACATGACCCCGAAGGGATAACTACTGATGAGAAGATATCATTTCTTCTTAAAATTAGAGGCGATTCCAATATCACACTAGAAGATTACGCAAACAAATTCAATTGTAAATTCTTTGCAAATGAAAAACCTTGGGGTGTTAAAGTAGATGTAATTATTCCATGTGCTACTCAGAACGAAATTGGAGTTCATGAGGCGAATCTCATTATAGATAATAAAGTTAAATATATTATAGAAGCTTCTAATATGCCCATAAGTAACGAAGCTATTTCCTTATTAAAAGAAAACGGTATAATTATTGCTCCCGGAAAAGCAGCAAATGCTGGTGGGGTAGCAGTATCAGGCTTAGAAATGAGTCAAAATAGTATGAGACTATCTTGGACTGCAGAAGAGGTAGATCAAAAACTACAAGAAATAATGAAGAATATTTACAATACTTGCGTTCAGTCAAGCGAAGAGTACGGATTTGGATATGATCTTATTGCTGGAGCAAATATTGGTGGATTTATCAAAGTGGCAAATGCTATGCGTGCCCAAGGTAAATATTAATATACCTAACATACAAATAAAACATTCTGGAAGGAATGTTTTATTTTTTATTATGAAACTAGAAAGATTTATTTAGTTAAAACCACTTCTTTTTCTTCCTCTTTGTTTCTTTTTTGATTTTGATAATATCCTATTAAGTACACCATCACTGCTCCTACTATCAAGAACGGTAACAATGATTTCAAGATTTTAAATGAAATCACCACAATAAGTCCAACAATGATTAATTTTAATAATGATACAACTATGTTTCTAAATCCTTTGAATGATATTTGCATTTTATCACCTATTTCCTTAGTTTATCTACTTCTGCATCGATTCTTCGTAAAGATTTCACGGATCCTGTAATATCTCCATCTAGCAATTTTGTTTTCACATCTCTCATTGATATGATTCCTCCGCTAGCTTCAACAAGTAAATCCTCTACATCTATGTCCTTTATTGATTTAGGTCCAGACCCCATAGAATATGAATGCTTCACACCTTTCATATCTTTTATAGATAGTGGTCCCGATCCTAGTTTAGCAACAAACTCATCCGACTCAACGTCTTTGATTGAAATAGGTCCATCCAAGCACTCTAATCTTATTTCCTCTGATTCAATATTCTTAATACTTACTGGTCCGTTGCCGTTGTCAATATAGAATTTATCAACCTCTAGATCTTTTACTGATAAAGGTCCGTTGCCCATATTCAATTCAACGATTCCTCCTTCAATATCTGAAATAGAAACCGGTACGTTATTTACTTTAACTGCTAAATTTTCTAACTCTATCCCTTTAACACTAAGTGGGCACTTGCTATTAATCGTTAAATCTTCTATATGAGTTGGTATTAATAACTTAACTCTCTTGCGTTGAGCTAATTGAATGCTCGTTTTTGGAACCAAATACTGTACCGTCTCACCGTCTTCTATCAATTCAAACGTATTCTTAACTATGTTTGGTATTGTCATAGAAATTAATTCTTGTTCAGTCCCTTGTGTTATTCTAACTCCTATTTTACTTGAGTTTTCGTCATTAATACTTATAATAAGTTTATTTCCTTTTATATCAACCTTGTCTATTTTTGAGTTGCTATAATCTTGCTCGCCATTATTATTCTTACCATAATCGATTGATTTTAGCTTATCTATAACTTCAGACATTTTTTCACCTATTCCTTCTAATATTGAATTCTTTTTAATAGATTCCATAGTTTCTGATACAGTTTTATTAACGTTACTAACTAATCCATCGATATCAATTAAGTCGACAGAGTTTTCGATACTTTTTTTAGCGATATCTACTTGAGCTTTGATATAACCTTTCATATCCTCCGATTTAGTAGTTCCTAACTCATCATTCGCAGTAGCAGCTATTTCTTTTGGTGTCTCAAGCATTTCTACTACCTCTTGCTCAGTTGCACCGTCACTAGTTGCTTCTGTGAAGTATGAGTCGTACTCTTCTAATATAGAATCCTTATCTTCTTTTTTTACTCTCAACAAAACTTCTAATTGATTCATAAAGTCATTTTTACTCATCTGTTAATCCTCCAATTAAATTATTAATTTTTTTTATAAAAACTTCCCACTCATTAACAAGTAGAAATAGTTTGTGTTCTCCATTATTAGTTAGTGTATAGTATTTTCTTCTAGGACCATCTGACCCCGCTTTTTCATAAACATCAAGATTACCTTCATTAGTTAACTTTCTCAACATCGTGTATATAGTGCTTTCTCCAATTTCGAGTACTCTAGATAGACTTTTAACAAGGTTATAACCATAATTGTCGGCTTTCTTAATTTCATTTAATACACAAACTTCAATAACTCCTTTTTTAAATTGTGTATCCATTTGCCATCCTCCTTATCGTCTAGATCTAGTTCGCATTTTCATCGAGTTTATTTTTCTTTTTTCCATATGGTCAGTAAAATTATAGGTAAGCTGCTCAAAATAACTAAAATCATTCATAATTTGCTTTCCTTTCCTTACTAGTTTGTTTTTGTAATTTTTCATCTGATAGACTTCTAGCTTCACATTCTAAGACAAGATCAGGCATTACAATGTTAGTAGCAAGTCCACCCTTTGCAGTCCCTATGTTAGCTGTAGTCTCATGGTCAATTCTTCCTATGTTCATTTTGCTTATCGCTCTTGAAGCAATTCGATTGCATTAATTCCACCTTCTGGGTTAGCTCCAGCATGTGAGGGACGGCCAATTACATTAACTGTAATATTGTTGTGCGCAATTGCATTCATCACGACGTTCTCAAGCGGCCCACCTGTATCGAAAACAATACAATTTTTAGAAACTAATCTACTATAATCTGCGTGCTTTGCCCCGTTTAATCCGCCTTCTTCAAATATAGTGAAGAGAACTTCAATAGGTCTATGAGTTAAATTTTCTTCTTTGATTGTAGTCAGGGCTTCAATGATTACTGTTATACCACTCTTGTCATCTGCGCCAAGGATAGTTGTTCCGTCACTAGTAATCATGTTTCCATTAACAATTGGTTTTATTCCGATTCCAGTTCTTTAATTAAGCGCTCCATATACTGTATCTCATTATGAGTTTCGCTATCTATCGTAACGTGTTCAAGAAAGTTGTTAACCATTCTTTTTTATTCATTTATACTTCATTATACTTTATTATATGAACTTATTTATTAATAATGTTAATTACTAACTTGATTATATTAATATTTAACCTATTTGTCAAGCAATATAAAAACTAACTCATAAATAGGTTAGTTTTTATATACATATTGTCTTGATTTTAATTACTGTGATTACTTCGACGAGGTAGTCTTTTTTTATTAAGGCAACTATTTTAGCGATTACATTTTGATTGTTACCGTAATTTCTATTACTAATAAAAGTGCTTATAAAGTATACTACATCATTATATGCTACATGATTGCTTCATCCAATCTTCTTACAGGTGTATTGTAAGGAGCATTTTTCAAATACTCTGGTTTTTCTTTTGCTTCTTTAGCGATAGATTTCATTGCATCAATGAAATTATCTAAGCTTTGCTTACTTTCTGTTTCAGTTGGTTCGATCATCATTGCCTCATGAACGATTAGTGGGAAGTATATAGTAGGAGCGTGGAAACCTAAGTCTAATAATCGCTTAGCCACGTCCAACGTTGTAACTCCACTTGATTTATCAACTAGGCCATCAAATACAAATTCATGTTTACAACCAGACTCAATTGGAAGTACGAAATCATCCTTAAGTGAATGCATAATGTAGTTACCATTTAATACAGCCATTTTCGAACCTTCTTTTAGTACGTTGTTACCCATAGATAAGATATATGTATACGCTTTTACGCAAACACTGAAATTACCATAGAATCATGTGATTTGACCAATAGTATTTGGTAAATCGTAATCAAGTTCAAATTTATCTCCATTTTTAACTACGTCTGGAACTGGTAAAAACTCTTCTAAATGTGCAAGAACACCTACTGGACCAGAACCTGGACCACCACCACCATGTGGTGTAGAGAATGTTTTATGTAAATTAAGATGGATAATATCAAAGCCCATATCACCAGGACGTGATTGACCCATAATAGCATTAAGATTTGCTCCATCGTAATAAAGCAATCCACCTTGGTCATGTACTATTTCTTTGATTTCAACAATGTCTTTTTCGTAAATACCTAAAGTATTAGGATTTGTTAACATTATCCCAGCTATTTCTTCATTCATAGCTTCTCTTAAAGAATCTATATTAACTGTTCCATCTGCATTAGACTTAACTTCTACACAGTCATATCCAGCTACTGTAGCACTTGCTGGGTTTGTACCATGAGCAGAATCTGGAACGATAACTTTTGTACGTTTCGTATCGTTATTCTTCTCATGATAAGCTTTCATTATCATTAGTCCAACTAATTCTCCATGAGCACCAGCGAATGGATTCAATGATACCTTTGTCATCCCAGTAATCTCTTCAAGAGCTATTCTTAAGTTATACATTAATTCTAATGAACCTTGTGCCGAATCTTGATTTACTAATGGATGAGTGTTTTGGAAGAAGTAACTTCCAGCCATATCCTCATTAAGTTTCGGATTATATTTCATTGTACAAGAACCTAACGGATAGAAACCTGTATCAACACCGAAGTTTTTGTTTGATAAATTTACGTAATGACGCATTACATCATTTTCACTAACTTCAGGAAGTATTACTTCTGAAGTTCTTTTTAAGTTTTTCGGTATTTCATATGAATCTATTTCGCATTTTGGTAAGGAATATCCTACTCTGTTTTCTCTTGAAAGTTCAAATATTAATTTATCATACATATTATTATTCCTCCAAGCAGCT
>CAJYBF010000020.1 GCA_913064935.1 uncultured Mollicutes bacterium | reverse complement strand
ACACTGTTCATCTTTTTGATGCCTATCGGGTAGATATCCTCTAAATCGCTGTCAACTACATAAAATTCTAAATGCATCTTATTTTCGCCATATTTTGATTCTAATATTGGCAAATTAGCTATCAAATAATCCAAACTGAATACTCTATTAGTACAAAAAATTATTTTCCTGTCTAATTGATTTCTTCTAAGTATAATTCTATTTTCAATCAATTCTATATTGCATCTCTTCAGGTGAATATCAGAACTGTAAAAATCGATACTCTGATTTTGTAGTGTATGAGTATCAGTATCTACGGTAGTCTGTATGTGCATACTATTATTACCTATGCTACTTTCACTTATGAAAGAGCAAATATCTTTGCTAGTCACAATACTAGTATAGTGGTAACCAATCATTAAATTTTTGTGATATATTTCGTATTTCAGCATCGCATTCACCTCATCATTGATTATTTACCATACTCACATCATTAGATTAATGTGAGTATGGTAATGGCTGATAACAAATTTAGCAGCCAGTCGTACTAGTTTGATAATGTACAGTCGCTCCTGCAACAGCGGCTGCGGCAGCTGCCACTGCACCTATAGTTATCGTTGCAACATAAAACAAGACTCCTGCAACAATAAGCACAAGAACACCAAATGCAAATATCCCCATTATTTCAGGGTCACCATCCACTGGTTGCACAACTGGACTTACGTAATCATCCATAAATTTCACCTCCCTTATTTAGACTAGTTATATAATTGTGTTTCTAAAGTAAAATGATTACACTAAATCAAATCCTAAAACTTGTACGTTGTGTGCCTCTTCATCGAGAATCAATGCATCCTTCAGTATTCCTAATTTCGTGAAGTTGAACTCCCTTAAAACATTCAATCCTTTTTCTAATTTTTCAGTCTGTAAAATAACATCTACTCTCGTGAATTTCGTGTTCAGGAGTTTTCCATATGTACTGCTACACCAATGCAAGAATTCATCTGCATTTACATCTACTTCACTGAAGTTTGCAATAAATGACAATAGTAGTGACTTTCTTTTGTCTAAGGGAGTACTCAGGCTAATAAGTGCTATTCTTTTTGAATCATACTGCAATTCGAAAAATGCAGTTGCACCATTGAATACGTTTTGCTGTGCTTGTGAAATACTTAAAATTGATTCAAGGTTAGTATAAGGATCACATATCATTTCCCTTGGGATACACTTCTTATTCCTCAGTTCCTGCAAAACATCTATTACTTCGTCCTCAGTTAACATTTTATATTTAGCATTTTTCATTTTCTTTTCATAGAACTCCCTAAACCCAGAGTCGCCATTCCACTCAATTACTCCAAGTCGCCACATTATATGCAAAAGTTGCATAACATCTTTTTTTACTCTATCAAATAGAACATTCTTGTACATATTATGGATTTTATTGCAAATCATTTTAATTGAGTTATCTCCATTACAGAATCTCAGAATTGCTTTTGCTTGTGAATTCATCGACAAAGCTTGAATCTCTGGATGTTTTCTTGAAACAAAAGTAGAATAGCCTTCTTTTTCCTCTCTTGTGAATCCCATTTTATCTTCATTAAATACAGGTATACAATTTAAAGTTTCATACATGATTTACCACCCTTCTAATCTAATTATATTATCCAAAATCCATACTCTAAGAACTTTCAATGTCTTATTCTTGCTTCCAATCATGGTTACTAAATCACTCATCCTCATAGTATTAACATCAAGTATGTGTTCTAAAAAATTAATATTTAAAGTACTTTTTATCCATGACGTTTCAATATAGTTATTATTGCAATCGTATATTTTAATGTTGATTTTTTCCTGTAAAACACTTACCACTAGATTATCATTAAGTGTAATAAAGGCGCAGTCAATATCTATAGCTTCTTTTAAGATATCATCGAATCTTCTAGTTGCAACTCTACATTGCTCTGCGCCATCGCCTGATTCGTAAATCATTGGACATGGTAAGCAAACCTCATTGAAATGACACTTTGAACATGTAATTGGCCTTTTTCTCATAATATAATCTTGAATCTCTGATTTCATCATTGTTACATCTGGAAATATCTCACTATTATGTAAATCAACTTCAAACAGCATATTACTGAAATAGTTACTATTCAGTATTGAAATACAGGGAATTAATCTACCATCATTCATTAACGAAAAATTGTCGGATAAAACGGAGCACTTTGGTATATAAGGAAGAAATCTGCTACCTGTTCTAAGATTTAAATATGCAGTTTCAATAGGGTAAGATGATTTTAAGTGTAGCTGAAAGGTTTTGTTGGGTAAGTTATTATAAGCGATAACGATTTGCTCTTGGGCATCACTATAATCACGAGCAGTTGGAATGATATCCACATTGTTAATTGCATTTCCTTGCAATGAAATACCTCCTATACTTAATGAGTCGATTCCTAGTTTGTTAAAAAAATCGGGTATTCTTACTGAGTCCATTATGTTTTGCGAACTTATAATCATTTGAATACCTAAATACACATTAGAATGTGCTTTTATGTGTTTTATAGATTCTATGATCTTGTCAAACGAACCTTCTCCTCTTATAAAATCGTTCGTTTTAGCCGTAATTCCTTCCATACTCAGGTAAATGGAGGATATCGATGTTTTTAGTAATTTCTTTGCAAAATCCTCATTCGAAAGTTGAATTCCATTAGTAACTATTTCAGTCTTAATATTTCTTTTTTCACATTCATAAATCAATTTGTCCAAATCCTCATATATGAGTGGTTCCTTAGATGAAAACACAATTTTTCTAACTCCTAATTTAACTAATCTGTTTAATAATTCTATATTTTGTGTTACAGATAGATCTTCTCTTGAATGTGCATTATCATCAATGAAACAATGTTTACATTCAAGATCGCACTTGTTAGTTATCTCCCACCTAATCATTCCTATTGTCATCTAATATTCTCCTATCACTAAATAAAGTAGACAAAGTTAATTACGTTTTTATTAACTCCTAATTCATTTTTTAGTATAATTTCTTTTTGAAAATTTAACTTTTCTAAATGCTCTACTAGTCGATCATGCAAATGTTCTTCATCTAATAAAATATTAAGTCGTTTACATTGTTTTCCCAGTATATCTTTAATCTTTTCAACGGTATACTGAAAAAACTTAAGTTGATTTTCTCCATTGAAATTGCCAATCAATCTAAGTTCCAAACTTGAGTCGCCATTGTATTGATTTTTTTGGATATAGTAATACATTGATTTAATGCAATAATCTGATTGCTCAGTAAATATTATTGCTTCATAGTTAAAAACACGATGTCTTGTTATTACTTCATTAAACTCAATAGGATTACAATATGCTCCCACCATATTGTTCTTCAAATTTGTGAACACACTGTTTGATTCAATATAACTGCTTATTTTATCAGTATCATTTGTTTCAATTAACTTGTACTTTGTCTCCATAAGATTACTCACTCCCCACGTAATTATGAATATTTTGCAATGTAACTTGTTGAAAATCCTTTATTTTCATTAAATCCAAATTGATAAAACCATCACTATACATTTTGGGAAGATTCTTATTATGCTCAGTTAAATCTAACTCCTCACAGGATTTCGGCAGAGATGCCAACTCTCTCAATAATGGAATACTCCAACACTTATTCAATCCAGAATCCCAATAATCTAGAAGACTTCTATTTGCTACATTTCCAAATATAAGTGGGATATATGGTGAAATCGTAATGTCTCCATATGCATTAACACCTAAATAACTAGTATATTTGTTTTCTTTTGCGGATGCTCTTACTAAATGATCTATTGGATCCCCCCATTCAGTTTTCATTTCATCCGTCCCAATGTTTATTTTTTTTTGATGATTTATGTAAGTAACTACCTCTCGATAATCACTGTAAGTGGAAACGTAGTCCTTCAAATTTTTTTCAGCTCTTCCAAGAAGCATTAGAGGTTGCATCCTAAAAATATCAACTCCGATACTTCGACATAGTTCCATCGTTTTTTTATAGTGTTTCAATGTCTTAGTTGTTGTTGTTGAAGAGACACTAACTAACATTTCTTGTTTTTTAAACATCTTGATTGCATTTATGGCAGCACCAAACGCTCCAACTTTATTTCTAAGCCAATCGTGGTATTTCGCTTCATGACCATCTAAGCTAACTTGAACGTTTTTTAACCCAGCCTTTTTCAGTTTCTGAGCTACTTCCTCAGTAAGCAATTCTCCGTTAGTAACCATATTAACAGAAATTTGTCCATTGCTCCCAGAAGTTAATAGTTCTGCAACTCTATATACAAGTTCCTTCCTTACAAGTGGCTCACCTCCACAAATACAAACAATATTAGGTTTAAGTTTAAGAATGTCACTGGCTACCTTCATAACCTCATCATCAGTCATTTCATTTTCGAAATTCGTATGCTCTCCACTATTATTGAAGCAGTGAAGACAACGAATCGTACATTTATACGTGATGTCAAATGTAATCATTATAGGTCCAGTTTGCTTTCCATTACTACTGTTGCTCATTTATCATAATCCTCCCTCGTTTTTAAATTTAGACAACCAATATCACAATTCTTTAGAAGAACTATCACAATTGATTTTTTTTGAAATACAGGTCCAACTCCTAATACACACCCCCAGTTCATTCTTCAGTTGAATCATTACCTACAAAATTTCTAACAAACATTTCCATATCATATCAATTTCTTAGTAATATTATTCGCAATTGTCCTATACGTAGAAAATAGTTTAGAACTCCTCAATAAATTATAAGATTGATGATTCGAAATATTTATCCTTGTAATTAACCATTCATTACGTTCTTCCCATTGCTACTTTACTTACACGCAAATATATTATCTTTCAAAATCGACAAAAAAAGCGGACAAATAAGTCCGCTCAAGTTATTATATTTAAAAAGTTGCTAACTAAAAAGATATTTCGATGGATGAAATAGATTCACATTACTTAGATGATTAATTATGTTATTACTTAGAAACATCTCCGACTGACCATTTCTCTCCAATTATATTGTTTGTAATAGGGTGTACTGGCTTTTAAATATTGGAGATGATTTTAATAAACCCCCACCTCTATTTAACTCGTTCTAAACGCTTATTTCAAGCGGTGCATTCAGTAATCCCTTCAGACTAGTGATGTTAAAAGCACAACAAAACACTACTTACTCTTTGTTAATGTTTCTTCAGTGAACTCATCTATATATGTTGTGTATCCATCTTTTAGGTAAACTATTTTATCTGCGATTCTACTTAAATACATCAAATCATGTCCAGTTACAATAATCGTTGATCCTGACTCCTTCAAATCATTGAATAACTTCTCCATTTTATTAAAGGAATTGATATCAAGTCCAATTGTTGGTTCATCTAAAAAGAAATACTTAGGTGTTCTCAGCATACAAGCTGCCATCAGCAATCTATGTTTCTGCCCTAAGGATAAACTCCCTGCACTTTGTTTTAAAAGTTTTTCCAGTTCAAACTCACTTATTACTTTACTAAGTTCTTCTTTTTTTATAACTGATCTATTACTTAGTATATATAAATTTGTTTTAACATTAACATTCTCGTAACATGGAACATCATCGTAAAGAACCGCGATATCGTTTCTTACTTTTCTTAATGGCTTACCATCAAATTCGATAACTCCATCATCTTTGCTAATAAGACCTAATGCTGCTTTTAATAAAGTTGTTTTACCACAACCGTTTTCTCCTACCAACCAGGTAACCTCCCCGGCTTTAGCTTCAAATGTCACGCCTTTTAAGACTTCATTATTTTTAAACTTTTTCTTAATATTATCAAATTTAATTCCCATGTTTTCCTCCATCAATCTTAACATTTATAATGTAGCTAAATATAACCAGCAACAAAGACGTTGTGATAAGCAATGTAATTCCTTGTGTATGTGATAACGCAACACTTGAACGAGTAAACCCCCCTGGAAAATGTTCACCATTATAAATAAATAGTTCTATTGAATTTATCCATGAACTGAAATTAAATATTGAATTCAAATTCCAGTTTAAGTTAAATACATAATAATATACAATAACAGAAAATATTGGTACATACATACTCTTAAATATTTTAGTTAGTGAAAAAGAAACTAAAACTAAGAACATCATATACCCATACAATAATACTAAATATTTATATAACTGAAAACTCAATCCCCAGTATCCCATTTCTTTAATTGATTCTTTTAAGAAATCAAGATTCTCAATCCCAATACTAGGACTAGCCTTAAACTGAAGAAAAGACCATATAGTCCCAACCACCAAAAGAAGAAAAAAAAGATACATTATTGTAGTTACTATTATAGTGTAAAGCAATTGACTTAAATAAGTAGATTTAACATTAGAATATACTGTTTTATATTTTATTGTTTTAAAATTATAATCTGTACCCGCTATCAATGATGCATAAATTACCGTAACTATAAAAAATAATTTGCTCCTTATAGTTATCAAGTTGTGTATCATAAAATCCCAATTTAAATATCTATTTAGAGCTTCAGCAATCATAGGCTTTTTATAAGAATTTCCTCCTGTGGAAAATTCTCGCAAAACCCCTGGTATTCCACCCCAAGATTTCATAGTCTGATCAAATCTACTATTATAGTACACAAAAACACCTACTGCTATTATTATTGTTAGTGTAATAAGTAATGCTCTACTATATTTCTGACTAAAAAATATTTTATGTGTTAGCTTAAATTCATTTTTCATATACGTACCCCTCTTACCTTATAATATACAATTGATAAAACAAACATAGCTGTGACAAATATTAAAATATTATAAGCAATAACATTCCCTGATGAAGTTAGTAAGATTTTATAGTCGCTTAGAATATTATAAGTTCTCTCAGGTTTAAATCTCTCCGAGAAAGTATCTACTAAGCTATAACTATAAGAAGATTTAGACTTAAGCAAATAGATTTTGTCAAAAATTATAGTTGCTTCCATAAAAATAATAAATTATAAAAGTCCATAAAAAGAATCTCTTGTTATCTTAATAATAAGCCATGATAATAATTGCATAAATAAAACAATTCCTATATAGGAGTGTATTCGGTACATATAGGTAAGAAAATATATATCTAATCGAAAATCATCTAAATAATATAATAGAAACTTCTGTACCTCAATATCATATTTAGATACATCAAATAAACTAAGAGCAATGTATCCAAACAGTAGATTAAACAAAGCAAGAAAAATAATTATTGTTGAGTTAATAATTAATAATGTAAATAACTCATAGAGAACACGCTTCAGTTTTGATTGATAAACTATTTCTGTTTTAACTACTCTAAATCTGTATTTACTTGTCAAGTAGTATCCTGTTGACAAAAGTACTAATACCAGACCTGCCCCACCTTGTGGCAGGTTATAAAGAGGGTTAATCTGTTGTATTTGGTAAAAAATGAAATCTACTGGAAACTTCAAATACTTCTCAAATGTGCCACCTTCTCCAATATTAGATATAAAATTGTCTATAACATATATTTGCATTCTCTCATAAAAATAAATCAGACTTATGAAACTTGAAATGAAAATAATCACTATTACAAATAACACAAATTTAGTATTGAATATCTTTCTAAGTTCATTTATCATATTCTATCATCCTCCTTTATGATGTTAAGTTTTTCAAACAATTTTAATCCCAAATTCAGCATCCTTAAAGGCATCACTGTTAAATCTTAGAATCACCTAAATCAAATAGGTAAGTAATTTTAGTTCCCCTAGTAGTGAAATCTGCATTTGTCTCTATATATAGAATACACTAAAGTTATAATATTTAGAGTAAAAAGATAATGAAGTTTACTCACCATCTTTTTACTCTGAATACTCTACTTATCTAACCTTCTTAGTAACTTGTTCCGTTTTCTCCATAAAGTATAATCCTGCTTGTATCATCATAGACTGTAGCTTTACAAGTAACTGAAGTAGATCCCCAGGATACGCTTGTATTACTTGCTTCATAATGATAACTAGATATTGACCCCGGATATACTCCATTACCACCCACTTCTAAATTATAATACCCAGAGCAAGTATGTTCAAGCTCCCAAACCCACTGCGATTCACTACGATTAACTAATTGCGTCGGAACTAAAGGTCCTGGTGCAGCTTCAACCGTCAGCACTGTAGCAAATAAAACTGCAATCATTAGAACAAATGTCATACTTCTTTTCATTTTAATTCTCCTTTTTTTTAGAAAGAATATTACTCCTTCCTATATTTTCTTACAATTATAGATTATCAAAGTAAGAACTATAAAAACGGGCATATGTGTCCGAAAATTGTCAAACCATGATATTTCATTAAACAAAGTTCGACATCATTATACAACAAAGGTCTACATATCTCTATTGCAATAAAAAATCGATGAGAGGCTATCCCTATGTCTTAAGAAGTATTAATTTACTATTCCGTTAGATAGATTCCTTAACCTTAACTACAGGCTCAACGATTGGAAGTAACAGATCTTAACTTAATCCTTTGCTTTTTTAAGATCGTCAATGATGCTGTCAGTAAAAAATTTCTCTCTAACACTATTTCCCTCAAGTTTTACTGTTTGTAATAATATTTCACTTACTTCTTCTGCCTCTTTTATCATTCCTAATTTCATTTTCGAAATAAACTTGTACAGTAAAAGACTGTTTAATACTTTTATTTCAGGGTTTGACGATGCTTCACAAAGAGTTTTATCTACTAATTCAATAGCCTTCTTATGCTCTTCATCTTAACCTAATAACCTCACCATGTTAGCCCTTAGAACCAATTTATTGTACCATTCAAATTCGGATTCTTTTTCTTGGTTTTCCAAGTTATGAAAGAAATCCAGAAGAATTTTTTTTTCAGTTTTACTATCTGTGAGTTGAATTACTTGCACCAGTGCATTATATTCTGCTAAGTTCAGATATTTTTTTTTGAGACAGTCCGGATACTCTATAATCCGCTTCAATGTGTGGATAGTATGAGCTTTCGATGCTAAATCCATATGATACTCAGTACTTATATCTATAAAATTCATCAATTTACTATTTAATTCAGAAAGGGAGTCCCAATCCATTACTTTTAGTTCTTCATTTGGGTTTGTTACACCAATACCAACATTTCCATCATTATTTACTTGAAATAATGCTGTTCCACTTTCTTGAATAGATAAACCAGCATTACTTGTTGTTGTAGCATTTACTATAATACCATTTCCATCTTTAGTTGAAGTCCAGATATGTGCTTCCCAACCAATATGAGCGTTATAATCATAACCTGAATTTCTATAACCGCCTAATAAAGCATCAAAGCCCAATCCGCTATCATATTTTAATAAATCACCAACGTAGATACCTCGATTACCTTCTGCAGCAACTTCTTCTTCAGATAAACCTAAATAAAGCTCCAACTCGCTCCATTCTTCATCGGAAGGCAAGTGCCATCCTTCAGGGCAGCTCTGTATTGCAGCATCAAGAGAGTACAGACTTCCATAGGTCTCATTTTGTGTGTCGGTATCATAATCAAAATATCCTGATTCCGTTACATAACGGTAGTTCTCTCCCGTCCACCACTGCTCTCCTATTTTTACAATTTTATATGTTCTGCCATCTCTTGCATCTGTAAAACTTGAAAATTCGGGTTCAGGTAAAATTACTAGTTGAGATTTTGACTGAGTTAAAACATCTTTATTTTTATCTAAAATTTT
>CAJYBF010000019.1 GCA_913064935.1 uncultured Mollicutes bacterium | reverse complement strand
AGTGAAAGCTCAAGTTCATATTCACTAAGTTCTCAATCACTTCCATGTCCTTGGGATTATGGACCAAATGATGAATTTCAACAAGATGATGGTAAACGAGTAAGTGACCAAAGATGGACTACAGTTGATAATGATAATGATTCCGCATTGATTGAAGATAATAAGATTAATTGTGAATGCGAAAGGATTTTAATAAATAATAAAGAACATTTTAATCATAAAGAAAGTGATACATACATAGCAGAAGAATATAATCCTATTCTTAATTTTATAAATAGTAATTTTACTTTTATATCTTATATCTCTGGGGAACAACAAATTGATTTAGAGTGCACTGACCTTTTGGGTAGACTGGCTAGTACTGTTAGATCCAGATTAGAAATGCTAGTTAAATATCCTTTTGTTCTTGAGTTTTTTGATAAGTACTCACAAGAAATTAGTCCAACTAATTTCAAAGAGTTTAGAGAAAAAACGGAGTTAAGCGTTATGAAAAAAATGTACACTGATGATTTAGATTTAACGATGCTTAAGAACGGGCTAGATGTGGGTATGACAGTATCAGTTGCTAGATATCTTATATCTGGGATAATTAATAAATCTGTTAAATCATCAAGAACTACAAATAAACATTTAAACGTGGAAAAAGTAATGCTGGAAATCAACGAATATTTTGACTTCCTTAAAATCCATTTTTATAAATAATAACAATTAAGTTCTTTGTAATGACGATAATTACAAGAAATTATTAATATAATTAAAAGCCTTTAACAGATGTTTAATCAATGATTTTACATCTAGTAGACTTATAGAAAGATTATCAATGGACTACTTAACTGTAACAAATATGCATTTGCGATATTCCAATATTCTTGGAAAACTCACATTATGTATAAGTTATAGTTGAAGACCTGTATATGTCTTGATAAGACTACTTTGGAAGGCTTTTCTTGCATATTTATAACTGATGTTTATAAGAGAAGGACTATTTATTAGAAATGTTATTTACAGAACCGATTTTCTAAGAAAAATTCTTGAGGAGGAAGAAAATGAAGAAATTGAGTTTACTGTTTTTTGCAATAACTTTAGTATTAATGTTAGGGGCATGTGGAGATACTGCTGCTCCAGAGATCACTGTGGTATCAAGTGCACAAACTACAGTTGATCAAGGCGATTTGGAACCCAACTGGGCTACATACTTCGCAATTGAAGATGATCAAGATGGAACTATTCAATTAACTAATTCAATGATTGAAGAAAATGTTGATATGACTACTCCTGGAACTTACACTGTAACACTTACAGCGTTGGATTCTTCGGGTAATGAAGCAACAAAATCAGTTACAATCACTGTTAATGAAGTTATCATAGTACCACTTGGTGAAATAGTAGCAATGTTCGAGGGTGTTGCTCCGTTTGGAATGACTGATGCGGGAACACCTGTATCAATTACATTCCATGATGACCATACATTCAATCTTGAAACATCTAGTCCACGTGGTGGCGGAGTTTACAGTATTGAAGATGGAATAATTACACTTACTTATGAAGCAGAACATCCAGAAGGTGGAGATTGGGTATTATCTGGACCAATTAACACTACGGATATTACAGATGAATCAACTGCATTTACAATTGATCCAGTTGAATATTCAATTAATATGGGATCTGGACCTTCAGTAATGGAAGTAGGAATTACAGAATTTAGTATGGTTCATGGAACTAAAGCTGTTATTACAAAAGTTGCTAATATGACAACATCACTTAACCTTGATGATGAAGAGCCAGATTGGACAACTTACTTCACTGTTGAAGATGAAACTGATGGAACGATTGCAGTTACTGCTGAAATGATTACTGCAGAAGTAGATACATCTGTTGGTGGAATGTATACAGTTACATTAACTGTTTTGAATAGTAGTGAAAATACGACTACTTCAACATTAATGATAATGGTAAATGTTGTGGAACCTATGCTAGCTTATGAGGCTATATCAGTATCTGAAGACACAATGTTAACTGGAGCATCAGTAGTTATTCAAATTCATGAAGAAAACACATTTAAAATTTATACTAATGATGAATTTAAAGGTAATGGTACTTATGCAATAGTAGATTCAGAAATTACATTTACATATCTTGATCCAGCAGTAGATTATGCTGGTGTAGCAATACCACCTATCGTTGGTACTATTGATACAGAGGAACTAACAAAGGATACAGTTTTAACTACTGAAGTAACATCTGTTTACTTAGCAATGGGGCCAACATATGGTTCAGTAGTAGATTATGGTGTTATGAGTTTTGTTAGAGAAGCGGTATTTACATATGGTGCAGCATCATTAGCTGGAGACGAAATGGTTAGTGGAACATTCTTTGAGATTCAAATATATTCAGGTGGAGAGTTCGGAATCCATTGGGAGGGTGATGTATTAACTCAAGGTATATATGTGATAGATGGATCGGAAATAACATTTACACATACTAATCCTGCAGTTGATCATACTGGTGAACCATTATTACCATTAGTGGCTACTATTGATACAGCTATATTTGAGGAAACTACAATTATTACAACTGAAATTACAAATTGTTATATAGCTATGGGGCCTACAATGGGTATGGTAGTTGATTTTGGAGCTATGAATCTACAAAAAATTCCACTATTTAATTATCAAGCAGTTTCGGCATCTGAAGATGAAATGCTTGCAGGAACTGTTATTGAGTTAAAAGTTTATGCAGAAGATACATTCGCAGTATTTGCTAATGACGAAGTAAAAGGTAGAGGTACTTATGTAATAGCTGATGGAGCAGTTACATTTACGTACACAGATCCTTTAGTAGATTTCGCTGGTGTAGCTATACCTGAAATAATAGGTACAATTGACACTGAGGAGTTTGAAGCAGCAACTGTGTTAACTACTGAAGCTACTGGTGTATATTTACCAATGGGACCAACTTACGGTTCTATGGTGGAGTACGGTCCACTAGAATTAGCTCAAGTGGTAGAAGTAGTAGAAGAGTAAAAAAATTATAAAGGGAGAACAACATATGAAAAACATGAAGGAAGAAGTATTAAAAGAAGGAGAACTACAATCATCAGAAAGTTTCTTTAAATGGGCTTTTGAAACAAGAGCTAAAAATGTTATGGCTATTTACAATGGTGAAGATATAAGTAGAGATAGATTATTTTTAAACTTTACATCTCATAATCCAGCATTAGTAACAAATGGACCAGGTGGTCTTAATGCTTCGATAAAAGGTGTAGGATTTGTTCCAAAAAGAGAGTACATGGAAGAAGTTTTAGAAAAATATATTACGCATATTAATTCATATAAAAATGATGATAAAGAATATAGTCAAAGAGGACTTAAATTACTTGTTGAAGTATTATACGATCCAGCAATAAGACATACGATTGACTTTACAAAAATCATCACATTGGAAATGGCTAAAAACCATACATGGCAAAACGCAAAAGATAATGGTATTGCGACATACATTTTCTACCAGCCACCAGTAGTTTCATATGAGTTAAGAGGGAAATTAGAGATTGATGACGATGGTTTATACAAAAAATTCATTAATGCTCAACACGATGTTTACCATGCTCCAAATATGGAAAGATGGGAAAAAAGACCAGCTTTAGTATTCCATATTGAAGAAGTTTACAATAACTCTGCTAGTAAAGCAGGATTTGGTAAACAAATGAAGTATCCAATCTAAATAATTAAAGATACAATGAATAATTAGTCAAGAAAGGATAGATTATATATGAAGAAAAATCGCATCCTTTTACTTCTATTAATTATTTCCATGGGTATCCTACTTACAGGCTGTAATCAAAATGATAAGTCTGATTCAAGATCAGATGATAGCTTATATGTTGGATATATCTCAGCAGGTTTTCCAGCGGTGTTTATGCCTTGGTTATCGAACCAAGGTATTTCGCCAACTGTTTCTAGCATGATTTATTCAACACTATTTTCTTATGATGAGGAAAATGATGAGTTTCTACCAGTTTTAGGAAAGTCATGGGAGTATGTAGTTGAACCAGATCAAGTTCCGCAGGATCAAGATTATTTAGAAGTAAGAGTTGAAATTGATGAATTAGCAACATGGAGTAATGGTACACCAGTAACTACTGAAGACATTTACCTTACATTTGATTTAGCATCTGATTTTAGTAGAAGTAACCATGCAGGTACGTTAGCATGGACTGGTGACTTAAAACATGATTATAATGCCGATAGATCAGGTGAATTAGTTAGACAAGGAATATTTACTGTAAATCACCCAGGTGACTATGAGTTCACTGAGGAGGATAGTAATGTTGTATATTTTCATGTGGATAAAGTATTAGGAGCAATCACTCCTTTATTTACAACCATATTGATATTACCAGAACAAGAATATAATATTATATCTCAGGAACTGAAACTGAATACTACAAGCCCTACTGAGGAATTGATGTATCTATTTAAGAATCCAATGGGTTCTGGTCCTTTCACTCTAAATGTAGATAACTCTGGACCTGGAGTTATTGTGCTTGAAAGAAGAGACGATTATCATTTAAAAGATGATGATGGAGGTATTCTTTACAAAGTTGAAGGAATCAAATTTATAAACTACTTAGATGAAATTGTTGCGATCAATGCAATTAAAGAAGGAGATATAGATGTTATTAACTCTTCTGTGAGTAACATATATGTTGATAATTTGAGTGAAAACGAAAATGTGTCAGTGGATACTTCATCAAGCGCTTATGTGCAAGCATTAACATTGAATGTTAATGTTCCTGAGAAATATTCTACTCCTGAAAGAGAACTTCTTAAAGATCCAATACTACGTGAAGCTATCAAGTTAGCGATTGATCAAGAATATTTGATTAGTGAATCGTTAGACGGACAAGGTTCTATGGTTAGAGGAGGATTGTTTGATGAAAACAATAAATATGTCAATGATACTCTGCCGTTTAACAAGATTGACTTAGCTAAGGCTAATCAGTTATTAGATGCTGCGGGATACTTAGTGGAAGATGGAGATAAGTTTAGAAGTAAGGACGGTGTTAGCTTAAGATTTGAAATTACATCTAACCCTGGCTTGAAAACTACAATCAACTATATCCAGGTGCTATTTGAGCAAGTTGGAATTGAAATTGTTTATCATGAAGGAGGAAATAATGCAACAAAGGATTATTTCTACCTAGGTGATTTCGATATGACTATCCAAGGAGTTTCATTTATAATGTCGAACGTCGATATGATGATGAGAGCACATTTTGTAACAGTAGGGTATTCTTCGAATTACGGAAGAGTAGTTGACGAGGACTTAGCTGCAAAGGTTAATGAAATGCGTTCAACTTTAAACTATGATAGAAAAATAGAATTAATAAAAGAACTACAAAGCGATATTGCAGCTCTAAATTATAAAATACCATTATACACATCGAGTATGTCATCGGCATATCGAACAGATGTATTTAGTGGTTGGGTAAGTGTAAAAGGTACAGGTATCTACAATGACGAGTCACTACAAAATTTAACGAGAAGGCAATAAAATATGAAAATAGATTACGTAATAAAGAGAATATTACATACAGTATTGATATTTCTAGCAGTAATTACGCTAAATTTCTTTATTCCGAGAATCGGTGTTGATGATCCAGCTGAGAGGTATTATCCTCCTCAGCTGGGGTCAATGACAGATGAAGAATATGATGAGATAAAAGCCTTAACTAGAGAGCAATACGGATTTGATAAATCAAATTTAGCACAATATGCAGAATATGTAAAAAGACTGTTTTCAGGGGATTTAGGGAATTCGTTTCAACCTGGTAGACCAAAAGTTATGGAAATGATTTTAGAAAGACTTCCGTGGACATTGGTGTTATCTGTATCAACAATGGTAATATCCGCATTTTTTGGTATTACTTATGGAACGTTTGCAGCAAATCAAAGAGGAAGGCTCGCCGACACGGCTCTTTTAGCCTCGTCTACAGTGCTAACAGCACTGCCGTCATTTATTATCGCATTAATATTATCAATGGTTTTGGGGTTTGGATTAGGAATATTCCCATGCTACGCAGATTCAGAGATGATGACCTCATTTGACTGGTCGTTAGCTGAAATCGGAAATGTTTTATATAATGCTGCATTGCCAATTATCAGTATGAGGATTGGTGGAATTGTTGGTTACGCAGTAAGTACTAGAAATAGTGTTATCGTCGTCTCTTCTGATGACTACATCTTAACTGCTAGAGCTAAGGGATTATCTAATAGTAGAATCCTATATAGCCATACTTTAACAAATTATTTATTACCTATCGTAACAAGATTTATGATGGGACTAAGTGGTTTAATTGGTGGAGCAGTAGTTATAGAAAAAGTATTCAATTGGAATGGAATGGGAACTTTATTCATCAACGCAAATCTGAATAGCGATTATCCGCTAATGATGGGTGTTATGTTATTCCTTTCTTCAATTGCTTTATTAGCAAACTTAACTGCTGATTTATTATACTTTGTACTAGACCCAAGAGTTCAGGATGGTGGTAGACGATGAAGTATAAAAACAACATAATTTTCGCTATTGCTAAAAGTCTATTAAATACACTGATTACTTTAGGTCAAATGATTATAAAGATATGGAATCATAAAAAGGGAAGAATTGGGTTAATTCTTGTAGTGATGATTTCACTTATAGCTATTTTTGCTCCATTCCTTGCTCCTTATGATCCTTACGACGTATTACAAAGAGGTGCCCGAGGAGTCGGACCATCAACTGAATACTTTTTAGGAACAACTTCTTATGGACAGGATATATTCTCAATGCTTATTTATGGAGCAAGAGTATCGATGTCTATATGTATAATAACGGCTATCCTTATTTCTTTTACAGGAGCAATAATTGGAATTGCTGCGGGTTATTTAGGAAAACTTCCTGATGCAATTATAATGAGAGTCGTAGATGTTATGTTGGTTATTCCAACACTACCAATCACGATTGTGTTGACGAATTTATTTGGAAAAAGTTACGCAATGCTTATCTTCATCTTTACTTTATTTGGATGGGCAGGATTATCGAGAGTGGTAAGATCACAAGTGTTAACAATAAAGAATACAAATTACGTTAAAAGCGCCGAATTGTTTGGGGGCGGGAAATGGTACGTTATGACAAAGCATATCTTACCAGGTGTTTCTAATCAGCTAATTATGAATACAGCTATGACGGCTGCAGGAGTAATGATCGCTGAAGCGGGGCTTAGTTTCTTAGGACTAGGAAATACAGAGTTTATTAGTTGGGGTAAAATGCTTGCAGAAGCACAAAGTAGTGGTGCTTTCTTGCTAGGTTACTGGTGGTGGATTATAGCTCCAGGTATCGGTATATTCGCTTCAGTTAGTGCATTCATGTTAATTGGTTTCTCTCTTGAAGAGATTTTCAATCCAAGAATGAAATCTAGTAATAGTCAATATAAAGTTCTTAAGACATTAAGCGGAACATATATTAAAGAATTATTCGAACAAATGGAAGCGGCAGATAACGTTGGGGGGATAGAAAATGAGTGATAAAGTATTAAAGATTCGTTCATTGAAAGTAATTTTCCCAACTGAAAGAGGAATTATAAAAGCTGTAGAAGGAATCGACTTTGAAGTTAGTAAGGGCGAATGTGTTGCTCTTGTAGGTGAAAGTGGATGTGGTAAGAGTGTTTCTTCACTTGCTTTTATGAAATTATTAACAACTCCTCCAGCTATTATTGACACAAGAGTTCATGAGTTTGATGGAAAAGATATTTCGAATTATACAGATAAACAGATGAAAGAAATTGTTGGTACTGAAATGACAATGATTTTTCAAGACGCTTTAAGTGCATTAAATCCGGTTATTAAAGTGGGTCGTCAGATTGATGAAATATACATTAAGAAATTGGGCTACTCAAAAGCGGATGCAAAAGCGGCTTCGATTGAGATATTAAGATTGGTGGGAGTTCCATCTCCTGCGAAAAGATATCATGATTACCCTCACCAACTATCTGGTGGGATGCGTCAAAGAGCTTTGATTGGAATGTCATTTGCAAGTAATCCTAAAATGATGATTGCTGATGAACCTACAACAGCTTTAGATGTTACGATTGAGTCGCAAATCTTAAAATTACTTAAAGATTTGCAGAGGAAAAACGGCATGGCGCTAGTATTGATAACGCATGATTTATCCGTTGTGAAACGAACTGCCGATAGAGTTTATGTTATGTATTCGGGAAAGATCGTTGAAGAGGGTCCTACTGATCAAGTGTTTAATAATCCTAGACATCCTTATACTAAAGGATTGATTAATTCAATGCCGAAAATAGGAAAAACTAAAGAAGAATTCACTCAAATACCGGACAACGTACCTCACCCACTTAATAAACCAGAAGGGTGTTATTTTAAGCCTAGATGTTCTAATCATGATCCGGAGATATGTAAGTTACATATGCCCGCATTTGAGAATCTAAGCGAGTATAGATCTGTTAGGTGTTGGAATCCTATCGAAGATGCGGGAGGAGAATAATTATGGCAGATGATATTAAAAAAGCAATTGAAGAAGAAATTTTAATTGAAGTTGAGAACTTGTCTGTTGATTTTCCGATTTCGAGAGGATTAGCTTGGTGGAAGAAAGATATCGTTAGTGCGGTTAGTAATGTATCACTAAAAATCGCTAGAGGTTCTTGTGTTGCGCTTGTCGGGGAGTCAGGATGTGGTAAAACCACTCTTGCTAACACATTAATCGGACTAATTACACCTACTGGTGGAAAAGTTAGATACAAGGATCAAGATCTTTATGAGGTATCAAACGCAGATTATAAGAAAATTAGAAATAATATGCAATTGATATTTCAAGATCCATATTCTTCTCTAAATCCACGGTTCACAATAAAGGATATTATTTCCGAACCTTTTAGAATTAGAAAAAATATATCGGAATTAGAAATCGCAAATCACGTAGAGAGACTTCTTAAATTAGTTGGATTATCAGTACGAGATAAAGACCGCCACATCTTTAATTTCAGTGGTGGACAAAGACAGAGAATTGCGATTGCTCGCGCTATTGCGTTAAATCCTGAGTTTCTTATTTGTGATGAACCAGTGTCTGCTCTTGATGTATCGATTCATGCTCAAATACTAAATTTGCTTCTTGATTTACAAAAAGAACTGAATTTAACATACTTGTTCATTTCTCACAATTTAGCTGTTGTGCGTAACATTAGCACACACGTAGCTGTAATGTACTTAGGAGAAATTGTTGAATACGGTGAAGTTGATGAAATTTTTAACAATCCAATCCATCCATACACCAAAGCATTATTAAGTGCTGTGAAGGATGATGATCCTATTATTTTAGAAGGCGATATACCTTCACCTATCAATCCACCTGATGGTTGCAGATTTTGTTCTAGATGTTATTTGAAGGTAGATGAATGCGATAAAGATCATCCAGAGTTATTGGAAATAGAAACTGATCATTTTGCAGCATGCAATCTTATTAAAAAAAGGACTGCTTAACGAGCAATAAAAACCGACCAAAAAGAGCATGCAATTAGCGTGCTCTTTTTTTTGTAAAAGCTTTTTAACAATTCTAACTCGTAAATAAGTAATTGATAAATTAACCTAAATCAAAAAGATCAAACGTTATTTTAAGTCTATCCAGATGATTGCCTTGAGTTTCAATTCCATGTAAATATCTATCAAGCGAGTCAACGTTTTTCATTAATTCTACATAAGGGGCGTCAGTGTAAATACCTTTGTCACTATGCGACTTAATTGT
>CAJYBF010000018.1 GCA_913064935.1 uncultured Mollicutes bacterium | reverse complement strand
GTGAGTTATAGAAGGTATAGTTGCCCTTAAACCTCCCGTATAAATCAATTCGTGATTTAACAACCTCTCAACATCGGTTTTTCCCTTAGCAACAGGTACAGAACTTAAAATAGGGATTATATAAATAGTAGTAGAACCCGCATCTATTAAAATACATTTTGAAACGAATTTACCTAAAAATAACGAGGTTGACACCCAATTTGCTGCCGCAATTGATGTGTATTGCTTTTTTGCTTGAAAAAACTTAATAAACTTGCCATTATTGTTAATAAAAAACATTTAGGTTTAATTTATAAGGACAATATTTTTCAAGATCTAAGTATTGGAGACAAGTTAAAAGGTATCGTAAAAAAAATTCGAAAAGACAATAAACTAGATATAAGTTTAGGAGAAATTGGTTATAGAAATATAGAGCCAAATGCTGAAGCTATTATGATAGCATTAGAAGACAATAGTGGTTTTCTTAATCTTACAGATAAATCTTCACCAGAAGACATAAAAGAAATCCTTCAAATGAGTAAAAAGAGTTTTAAAAAAGCCATTGGCTCACTTTATAAACAAAAACTCATTACAATTAAAGAAGACGGTATTCACCTAAACTAAAAATAAGAATTAGTTATAATTTAATTCTAAAAACTTTAAAAATTGTAACTATATTAAAATATGTAATGACAATTAGTTTTGTATTTATAGCAGTAATTTCGATAATTTTTGGCGTTCTTTTTTTCATATTATATTTTTACCAACGAAAACATCCTAAACTTGATATCTCCTTAATTGCGGGAATCTCTATTGCTTACTTTTTCCTAGTCCTTCTTCCCGAAATCGCCGAAAATAATCCTCATTTTCCTTTAGGGCTCAAACTTTTTGAATATCTCTTTGTCGTAATTGGTTTTGTATTCGTTCATATTTCTGAAAAATTAATTTTACAAAAAGTGGAATCTAAATCACAAAAAAGAATGAGAAAATTAAAAAAATAAAGATGAATGGAGATGAAACGAATTAGACATTAAATGATAATGGGGATGTTGTTTACACAAAATTGTTTACAAAGTTATTAACATTACTAAGTGTTAAGTTAGCGTCCCTAGATCAATATGGAATTGGGATAATGATGGAAAGTGAAAAGCCAGGATGGAATGACGCAATGAATGGTCTTCCGGGAATCTTTGGGTCAGGAGTTTCTGAAACAGTTGAGTTAAGAAGAGTAGTAGAGTTATTAATGAATCAAGAAGATGAACAAGTACTTAATATTCCAAATGAAGTAAATGATTTTCTTAATAGTTTAGAACTTGAACTATCTAAGGAAAATGATGAATTACTTTACTGAGATAATGTACAAAAAATTAAAGAAACTTACCGAAAAACTATAGAGTCAGGACTAAGTGGGAAGACTTCTAAAGTTTCAATGCGTTCACTTAATAAGTTCTTAACATTAGCAAGTGAGAAGATCAACCAAGCAATGGCTAAAGCGATTGAACTAGGGAATGGATTGATCCCAACATTCTTAACTTTTGAAGCTAAAGAATATGAGTTGTTAGAAGCAAAACATCATTCTTTAGGGCTACCTTTAGTTAAAGTTACTAAATGGGTTGGTAGAGCCTTGCCTTATTTCCTTGAAGCACCTGCGAGATACTTAAAACAAATCAAAGGTGATAGTGCGCTAGAGTTACATAAAAATGTAAGAAAATCTTCTATGTATGATAAAAATCTAGGTCTTTATATAACTAGTGAATCATTATAAAATGAAACTCTAGAGATTGGTATAGCTAGATCATTTACTGCTGGTTGGTTAGAAAGAGAATCTTGTTTCATGCATATGGAATTTAAATATTTATTAGGTTTGTTAAAATCCGGCTTATATAATGAGTACTTCGAAGATCTTAAAAAAGCGATTCCGCAGTTTATGGATCCTAAAGTATACGGTAGAAGCATTTTAGAGAATTCATCGTTTATTGCTCCTAGCAATAATCCTAATCCAAATATCCAAGGAAAAGGATTTATCGCTAGATTAACAGGAAGTAGTTCTGAAGCAATAAGTATGTGGATTCAAATGTTCTTAGGTAAGAAATTATTTACCTACAACAATCAATTAGAGTTTAAGGTTAATCCGATTCTAACAAGTGATTTCTTTAAGGATGGTAAAATATCATTCAAATTATTTAATCATATTGATGTCACTTATATCGCTACTAAAGAAGGAAATACATTTGGTGAGAATAAGATCAAACCAATGAGTTATAAGTTAACTTATGTTAATAAAGAATCTAAAACAATTGAAACAGTAATTGGTAAGGATGCTTTAGATATTAGAGAAGGGTTAGTTACTTCTATTGAAGTAACCTTAGGATAAATCATGAAAGTATTTCAAACAGTAAAAAACACAAGCCTTAGAATAGGTGAAGTAGATAATTCTTCTAAGAGAATAACTGATAACTTTATTGAAATAAATAAGGATCAATTATTCCAAGAACATATGGGATTCGGTGGAGCTTTCACGGAAGCGGCTGCATTCACTTTAAGTGAAGCATCTAAGGAATTAAGACTTGAAGCAATCAAAGCATATTTTTCACCTGAAGGTTTAGCTTACACTTTAGGTAGAGTTCATATTCATTCATGCGATTTTGCTTTAGGAAATTATACTTATGTAGAAGAAGGAGATAAAGAACTTAAGACGTTCGACTTATCTCATGAGGATAAATGGGTTATCCCAATGATTGAGGATGCTAAGAAATATATGAATGATGAGTTATTAATCTTAGCTAGTCCTTGGAGTCCTCCAGCATTTATGAAAAACACAAATGAAATGAATAACGGTGGATACTTACTTGAAGAGTACTATCAACCTTGGGCGAATTACTTTGTGAAATTCGTAGAAGGTATGAAAGATAAAGGCGTTGATATTTGGGGTGTTTCTATTCAAAATGAACCAGCAGCTGTTCAAACATGGGATTCATGTATTTACACTGCTGAAGAAGAAAGAGATTTTGTTAAAAATTATTTAGTCCCAACTATGCATAAAGCGAATCTTGAAGATAAAGCGATTCTTATATGGGATCATAATAGAGATATTTTACTTGAAAGAGTTACACCAACTTACGTTGATGCTGAAGCTAGTAAATATGTTTGGGGTGTAGGGAATCACTGGTACTGTAGTGAAGACTTCAGTCAGTTGTCTAAAGTTCATGATCTTGCGCCAGATAAACACATCTTGTTTACAGAAGGATGTGTAGAGTATGGTATTTATGGGTCAGTTCCAAGATGGGAAAACGGAGAACATTACGGAAGAAACATCATTGGAGATTTTAACAACTACTCAAGAGGATGGATTGATTGGAACTTAGTTCTAAATGAGCAAGGTGGACCAAACCATGTTAGTAACTTCTGCGAAGCTCCAATAATGTATGACAGAGTTAAAAAAGAACTTATTTATAATATTTCATATTTCTATATAGGTCATTTCTCTAAGTTCATTAAAAGAGGAGCACATAGACTTGGATTAAATATGAAGTTACCTGAAGGTGTTGTTGCGACAGCTTTTAAAAACAACGACGGTAGCGTCGCATTAGTTGTTCAAAACGAAACTAATGAATTAGTAGATACTACTTTGAATTTAAGTGAAGGATCTACTTATTCACTTCCAGCGCATTCTATTTCTACGTTCGTAATAGGAGAGTAATATGAATTCAGATAGATATAAAAAAATGAAATACCGTAGACTTGGAAAAAGTGGACTTAAGCTTCCACTAATCTCTTTAGGCTTATGGTACAACTTCGGTGAAGTTGATGAATATGAAACCGCTAAAGAAATTGTGTTAACTGCGTTTAATAACGGAATCACGCATTTTGATTTAGCTAATAACTACGGACCTCCCGCAGGGAGCGCCGAAATTACTTTTGGAAAAATACTAAAAGAAGAACTTTTAGATTATAGAGACGAATTAATCATCTCAACAAAAGCTGGATACGGTATGTGGCCAGGACCTTACGGAGATGGTGGATCTAGAAAGTACTTAATTTCAAGTTTAAATGCAAGTCTTAAAAGACTAGGACTTGATTATGTTGATATCTTTTATCATCATCGTCCAGATAGTGAAACAGATCTTTATGAAACAATGCTTGCTCTATCAGACATTGTAAGACAAGGGAAAGCTCTTTATGTTGGTCTTAGTAATTATAATTCTGAACAACTTAAAAAAGCTTATGTACATCTAAAAGAGTTAAACGTACCTTACGTTATTACTCAACCATCATATTCAATGCTTAATAGATGGATTGAACATGATGATTTGCTAAATACACAATCTGAAATCGGCGGAGGAACAATCGGATTTTCAGTATTAAACCAAGGTTTGTTAACTGAAAAATATATCGGTGAGATTCCTAATGATTCTAGAGCTATAAAGAAACATTGCCAATTCTTAAATAAAGAAAACGTAACAGAAGAGATGGTTCAAAAACTAATTAGTCTTAATGAAATAGCGAAAAGAAGAAATCAAAAATTATCTCAAATGGCTATATCTTGGGCCTTAAGAAATGAATTAATGACAAGTGTATTAATGGGAATCAGTAAAAAGTCTCAACTATTAGAAAATATTGAAGCAATACATAATCTAGAGTTTTCTGATAAAGAAATAAAAGAAATTGAGAGTGTTTTATAATGAAAAAAATATTAATTGTTTTACTGTCACTTATGATGGTAGGTTGCGAAGAGAATGACGAAGTAGATAAAGTTGATGAGGATGTAATTGTGAAAAAAGAATTAAGTGAAATGACAATTAAAGAGATCGTCGACTCAATGACAATTCAAGAAAAAGCGGGTCAAATGATTCAAGCTGAAAGAGGTAGTATAACTAAAAGTGAAGTAAGGTTATTTAATATCGGATCAGTGTTAAGTGGTGGAGGATCTGTTCCTTCAAGTAATACCGCTGATGGATGGACTGACATGGTTAATGACTATCAAGCTGAAGCGCTTGATTCATCAAGTAGAATTCCATTACTATATGGAGTAGACGCTGTACACGGACATAACAATTACGCTAGTGCAGTATTGTTTCCGCATAATATTGGTTTAGGTGCTGCTAATGATTCTGACTTAATGAAAAGAATCGGTATTGCAACTACTGAACAATTAAGAGAAACTGGAATTCACTGGAACTTCTCACCTTCTGTAGCTGTAGCTATGGATCCTAGATGGGGAAGATTCTATGAAAGCTTTGGTGAGGATAATACTATCCACACAAACTTGGTTACTTCTTATATAGAGGGTCTTCAATCAAATGATATAGTTGCGACTGCAAAACACTATATCGGTGATGGAGCTACATTATGGAATGACGATTCAAACTTCTATCCAATTGATAGAGGAGATGTTGAAATAGAGATGGATGAATTAAGAGAACTTTACTTAAAACCATACATTGAAGCAATCGATGCTGGTGTTATGACTATTATGACTTCTTATAATAGTGTTAACGGAGAAAGAATGCATGGAAATACTGATTTGATTACTACACTATTAAAAGAAGAGTTAGGTTTTTCTGGGTTTGTTGTTACTGACTGGGAAGCTATTCATGATTTAGATGGAAATTTCTATGATCAAGTTGTAACAGCAATTAATGCTGGTAACGATATGTTGATGGAACCATATGCGTGGAAAGATGCAAGAAGAAATATAATCGCTGGATTTGAAAACGATGATATATCTGAGGAAAGAATTAATGATGCTGTTACTAGAATATTAACTGTAAAAAAAGAATTAGGATTATTTGATAATGCTTATAGAGAAACTGTTGAACAAAGTGACCATTACGAATTAGCAAGAGAAGCTGTTAGAAAATCTTCAGTTTTACTTAAAAATGATGGAACGCTACCTTTTCAAAAAGATATGAATATCTTATTGATAGGTAAAGGAAGCGACAGTATTGGAATTCAGTCCGGAGGGTGGAGTCATTCATGGCAAGGTAGTGTTGAGCATGATATACCGGGATCTAGCCTAAAAGACGCTTTAAGCTCTTTATTAAGTGAATTTGGTGGTAATATCTACACATCTATTGAAGACGCTGACAAGGCGGATGTAGTTATCCTTGTTTTGAGTGAAAAACCATATGCTGAGGGTATTGGTGACAATGGTACTTTATTACTAGATAGTAATACTGGATTTGAAGAAAACATTACAAACCTTAAATTAGTTAATAATTTAGAATTACCAGTAGTTACTGTTATGATGGCGGGAAGACCGTTAATAGTGACTGAATATATAAATGGATGGAATTCATTTGTTATGGCTCATCTGCCTGGAAGTGCAGCTGAGGGAATAACTGATGTACTATTCGGAGATTTCGATTTTACTGGTAAGTTACCATATACATGGCCAAGTGAAATTAGTGATGATCAAAATGAACCATTATTTGATTTTCAAGATGGGTTAACTTACGATTAATTAAAGTACTATGAACTTTGCTAATAATTACATAAAACGGGGTGGAAGTTGTGAAAAATAATTTTACATACGGTGTTTCTGCAGCATCGTATCAAATAGAAGGAACACATAACAAATTTGAAACGATTTGGGATACATTCGCTAAGAAGGATGGCTGTGTTCATAACAATGAAGACGGTACATTCGCATGTGACCATTATAATCTTTTTAAAGAAGATGTTCAGTTAATAAAGGATTTGGGTGTGGACTCATATCGTTTATCTATTTCTTGGGCTAGAGTATTTCCTGAAAAAGGGGTACTTTCTAGAGATGGAATAGATTTTTATAAAAGCTTATTAACTGAGTTAAAAAGACAAAACATCAAATCTAATGTAACTATGTATCACTGGGATATGCCTAGTTGGGTTTATGATGAGGTTGGTGGATGGATACATTTGGATGCTACTGAGTATTTTTTAGAATATGCAAAAGTAATCATTGATGAGTTAGATGACTTAGTTGATATGTTGGCTACTCTTAATGAGCCAATGTGTTCTGCTTACTTAGGGCATTACTTAGGACTTCACGCACCAGGACATAGAGATTTAGAAGAATACATTAAAGCAACTCACTATATTCTTTTAGCGCACGGGAAAGTAATGAAATACTACCGTGAGAATTATAAGAAGCAAATAGGTATAGTTCTTAATTTGTCTCATGTTCTTACAGATGCAGATAATGATGATAACAACATGGCTGTAAATATTCATGATGCAGTAACAAATAGAGCATACTTAGAGCCAGTATTTAATGGATCATACCCCGAAGATCTATTAAATCTATTAAGAAAAAATAATATAGACTTATCTTTTATTAAAGATGAGGATTTAAAACTAATAAGTGCACCAGTTGATTTCCTTGGAATCAACAACTACACTCATGCTTTAGTTGAATATGATCAATCAAATCAACTTTTATCAAAAGGAGTACAATCAGATTTACCAAAGACAGCAATGGATTGGGATATAACTCCAGAATCTCTTATTAAGTCTGTGGAGCAAGCAAGAGAGTATACAGATGTACCAATCTACATTACTGAAAATGGTGCTGCATTTGATGATGAATTAATAAATGATGAAGTTGTTGATAATGAAAGAGAAGAGTATATCTTAACTCATCTAAAATTGATAGAACAAGAAAGTGTTAGATTAAATATTCAAGGATATTATGTTTGGAGTTTAATGGACAATTTTGAATGGGCTTATGGTTATTCCAAAAGATTTGGAATTATTTATGTTGATTATAAAACATATAAAAGAACTCCTAAGAAGTCTTACTATAGTTTAAAGAAACACATTTTAAGTAATAAATAAGTAACTTGGAAGGGGGATTGTCTTATGGATTATCCAAAGCAACCAGACTTTAATAAACTCACAAATTTATTAAAGGTCTATAGTAAATATAAACATGAATATGGTGTTTCTAATACTCAAGATATTTTGGATAAAGCATATAGTGATTTATCTGCTTCGCTTGAAGAAATGAAGAACCTCCCTGTTTCAAATGATTACTTATTGAA
The DNA here is from genome assembly GCA_913064935.1 of uncultured Mollicutes bacterium. Taxonomy (GTDB): domain Bacteria; phylum Bacillota_I; class Bacilli_A; order MAG-NZ; family MAG-NZ; genus Zrk6. The sequence continues at coordinate 1,938 of CAJYBF010000018.1, read as the reverse complement.
AGAGCCAAATGATTTAATCGAAATAAGGAAACTAAGACCAAATGGTCCTAGAAGACAGTGGGAAACCTTAGATAAAGAAATATATCTAGATAAATTGGAAGGTGCGTTGCTAACAAGAATGGCAGGATGTATTCTTGGTGCTCCTTTTGAGTTTGCTAGAATGGACCATATGGAAAATTGGGCTAAATACACTAATGAAACTTTTCCACCAATTGATTACTGGAAAATGATTAAAAACCCATACGAATTAAGATATGGTAAAGGCGACTTCATTTCCTACACAAAAGAAGGAATGGATAAAGTGCCAGTTGATGATGACATAATCTATACAATGCTTGGTTTACTAATTGCTGAGGAATATGGAACTGATTTTACAACTGATGATGTAGCTAAAGTTTGGAAGAAATATCTTCCTTATGCTTGTACTGCAGAAGAGATAGCTATAGAAAATATTAAGGATAATGTTCCTGTAGAAAAAGTAGCTGAGATTAACAATCCGTATGATGAATGGATAGGTGCAGATATTAGATCTGATACATTTGCTTATATTGCACCAGCTTATCCCGAAAAAGCTGCTAGTATGGCTTATTATGATGCTTATATTAGCCATAGAAGAAATGGTATTTACGGCGAGATGTTTTTTGCAGCAGCCCAGTCAGCGGCTTTTTTTGTTGATAGTCCTATAGAAGCGTTAGAAATAGGTTTAACAGAAATACCAAAGGATTGCTGGCTAGCGAGTGATATTAGATGGGCATTAGAAAAAGGCAAAACAATAAAAAATTATAAGGAAGCAAGAAGTGCTGTTGATAAACGATTTGGTGAGATGGAACACGCTCACACTAACAACAATGCTTGTTTAACAGTATTCGGATTGATGATTGGCGGAACTGATATAACTAAAGTTTTATCAGAAACAGTAGCTATGGGAATGGATAATGATTGTACTGCAGCTACAGCAGGTAGTATTGTCGGAGCCATAGTTGGTAAGAAAAACATGCCTGCGCACTGGTACAAGAATTTTAATAATTCAATAAACTCATATTTGATTGGAATAGATGAGATGAAGATTGATGATGTAGTTAATAGATTCGCAAAACTAGCACAGGATTTATATAGTAAGTAAGTCTAATATTTTGGAGATGAACTATGACTAAATATAAAGTAATAATCTTAGCAGTTATCTTAACTGCTTTAATTTTAGGGTTTTTTGCCATTAGAAATTTAAACTCTGTTAAAGTTCCTGCCTTAACAGAACTTAGTTTAAGTGAGGGAAGAAGCTGGTCAAATGAACAAGATATTGAACTAAAAATAGCAAGTGATTATAATGATGATACAGTTCCTAATCAGATATACTTTCAAAGTGTTTCAAAAGGAACTAGAATTAACAAAGGAACAACTATTGAGATTCTATATTCAAAAGGATACAATCCAGAAACAACTGTTTCTTTACCAAACTTAAAAGAATTAACTGAAGAAGAGATAAGTGATATCTTCGAGAGTTTAAATATAAAGAATTACACTCTTCAATTCCTTTATAGTGAGTCTATAACTGAAGGTGATTTTATTAGTCTTGAAATTAATAAAAATGAAGTAAGAGAAGAGAATAAACGAAAGGATGACTACGTAATCCATATGTCTTTAGGAAAAGTAAATTTAGATGAACTAAATTTAGGGGAACAATTTGATATAAGAGGAGTTAATCTTGGAGGATGGTTTGTTCTTGAAGGATGGATGACTCCAAGCTTATTTGAAGGAGTTAATGGAACTGACGAAACGATCTTTGTTGAAACAAAATATAATTCAAAAGAATTACTAGAAGAACACTGGGCTACATTTATTACTGAAGACGATTTTAAGTGGTTAAGTGAAAGAGGAATCAATTCAGTTAGAATTCCAATTCCTTGGTGGTTATGGGGAGATAGTCCTTATCACAACTCT
>CAJYBF010000017.1 GCA_913064935.1 uncultured Mollicutes bacterium | reverse complement strand
CTGCATGCTGTAGCAACTATTCAACCTAAAGAGGATTAGTTATGAATAAATACGCATGTCGATGGTGCGCGGTTATATTACTAATTTTATTTTGGGGTTATGTTGCGTGGTGTATACTATGACTAAAAGTCAATTATTTACAGGTGTAACAGCTTCAATTGTTGTATTAGCGGTGTTGCTTTTTATAAGTGCCATGCTACAAAGATTTTCTGGAGAACTACACCCTTCAACATTCGCATTAATCGGGTGGGTGTCTGGTATGGTTGGGCTATTTGTTGCGGGGAGCAGTGACTAATGAAACATTACTTTTTTAAAATATTCAAAGATGGAAATGCAGTAAGTGAAAGCAGCGGTCCTGGTAACAATGCTTTGGAAGCACTTGAGGAGTGTGTATCTCATGGAATGTATATACCAAGCGGTAAAGAAGTTGATGTCTTATGCTTATGTGAGAATGATTTAGGTATAAGATTCAAAGTTATAAAAGGATTTTGAAAATGAATAAAAGACTATACTTCATTCCAGCAATCATTGAGTTATTTCTTGGTTGGCAAGACTGGGCAATAGCAAAAGATACAATAGAAGTAGATTGCAGAACTGTGACAACTAAAACTGAAACAATAATTATAGAAATAATAAAATGAAATTTATTGACTTAGACTTTGAGACAAGATCTAAATGTGATATTATGTCACAAGGAGCTTGGGTTTATTCTGAACATAGATCTACAGAAATATTAATTCTTAGATGGACTGTTAACGAAGGTAAAACTACAAGATGGTTAATAGGAGATCCTCCACCTAAAAAATTATTTGAATATATAAAGAAAGGGTATTTAGTAAGAGCTCATAATTCTTTCTTTGAATATTGCATATGGAACCACGTGGCTGTAAAAAAACTTGATTGGCCTAAAGTTCCTATTGAACAATTTTATTGCACTCAAGCTATGGGATGCTCACACTCATTTAAACCTTCACTCGAAGTTATGGGTGAACAAATGGGATTAGAAATTCAGAAAGATAAAGAAGGCAAACGTCTTATCAACATGTTTTCTAAACCAAGTCGCAAAAAAGGAGAAGTGTTTAAACAACCAAAAGATTATTGGGATGAATTCTTACGGTTTGATCTATACTGTGATATAGACGTAAAGACGCAAATAGGAATAGCTCAGTACGTTCCATTACTTTCTGAATTCGAACATAAGATATTTTTACTTACTGAAAAAATGAATGTCCGCGGTGTTCCTATAGATCTTGAAATGGTTGAAGGAGCAATTGGTTTAATAGAATATTCTGTTGGAAAAGCTAATGAAGAAGCAAGACAAATATGTAATGGAGCTTTTGAATCAGTAACGCAACGTGATGCCGTTAAAAACTGGTTAGAAGAAAATGGATGTCCTATGCCTAACATGCAAGCAGAAACTATAGAACGTTTGCTCAAACAGGATAAAGAAGAGAGGATATATTCTGATGACTGTATACGCATAATAGAACTGCGTCAACAAGTATCTAAAACATCAACCGCAAAATACTTTTCAGCATTAGAAAAAATAGGATTAGATTATAAAGTCCATGAGACATCTAAATATCATATAGCAAGAACTGGAAGATGGGGAGGTCGAGGATTACAAACAAGTAATTTCGCAAGGCCAACATTGCCAAAGTGGGTAGATTATAATTATGTCGCTAAACTTATAACAGAAGAAGATCATGAACAGATAGAATTCTTATATGGATCTGTGATGGAAGTATTATCATCAGCTCTCCGTTCTATGATCAAAGCTGAAAAAGGTAAAAAGTTAGTAGCCGCAGATTATGCTCAGATCGAAGCTCGAGTGTTGTTCTGGTTTGCAGATGAGAAGAAAGCATTGAAGATCTTTGCTGAAGGTGGAGATATATACTGCGACATGGCTACAGATATTTACAAAAGACCAATTACAAAGAAAGATGAATTCGAAAGATTCATAGGCAAGAATGTTATTTTAGGTTTAGGCTTTCAGATGGCAGGACCAAAGTTCAAATCAAGTCTTTATGAAAAGTCTGATGTTAAAATAGAACTTGATTTCGCAAAAGATGTAGTTAGTTTCTATAGAAAAAAATATAAGAAAGTAAAAGATCTTTGGGGAGAATCTAATACTGCTGCGATGAATGCTGTACTTAACAAAGGTCATGTATATCATTGTGCTAATAAACGAATAGCTTATAAACACATTGGCGATTTCTTGTATTGTAAATTACCATCAGGTCGACGCATAGCTTATCACCTACCAGAAATAAAAGAAGTTCAAGCTCCATGGAACAAAAATCAATTAATAAACCAATTAACATTTATGGGTTGGGATTCATTTAAACATAAGTGGTTAAGGTTACAAACATATGGTGGTTCTTTGGTAGAAAATTATGTGCAAGCAACAGCTCGTGATATAATGGCTTATGGTATGCTCCAGTCAGAAAAAGAAGGTTATGAATGCATATTCACAGTGCATGATGAGTGCGTAACTATGGTTGATGAAGACTTTGGTAGTTACCAAGAATTTGAAAAGATATTAGCAAGAATTCCTAAATGGGCAGAAGGTATTCCTGTTGTCGCTGAAGGCTGGGAAGGACTGAGGTATAGAAAATGAGTGATAAAAAAGATAAAAATCCTGCTTATAAAAGAATTAAATCAGGAGTATGTTCAGTTAAAGATTTAAAAAATATTTTAGATGATTTTGAAGATGATAATTTAGTAGAGATTGGCACATCTGGTGGTGCTGGTACTTTATGGATTAAACAATATAATGTAATGGAGGAATTTTAAAATGAGTGAAGAAAAAGAACTAACATTAAAAGAAATAAAAGAACAGCGCAAAGCATTACTAATAAAAGAACGTGAGTTAAAAGCAACTCAAGATGAAAATAAAGATGAAAGGATAAAACTTACTAAGCAAGTTAAAGCTGATAAAATTATCTTCGAAACATCTAGAAAAGCATACTCAGAAAATACTAAAAAGTTCAATGCTATTCATTTAGGTAAATCAGCACTAAAGAATTTAGATGATTTCAAAACTATATCAGCTGATCTTATGCTTAGCATGGAAAGCGCATCTGAAACTCTTACAACTTATCTTGAATCATTGCAAAAATTAAAAGACCTTGCTTGAATCAAAAATTGAAAATGATTTTGTAGACCTAGTTCAAGAATATCCTTTACCAGCTATAGCATTAAAATTAATTCTATTTGCTGGTGTGGGATTTCCTGATAGGACTATACTATGCAATGGTAAAATATTCTTTATTGAATTTAAACAACCAGGAAAAACATTAGATCCTCCGCAAGTAAAATGGAAAAAGTTGTTAACAAGATTAGGATTTAAAGTTTATGTATGTACGTCGTCAAAGCAAGCTTTCAAAATTTTCCTCAAAGAAGTGGATTCCTCATAAATACCAACTGCGAGCAATCGCAAAAGGCATAACTCATAAATACCTAGCATATTTTCTAGATCCTGGTTTAGGCAAAACGTCTATAATACTCCAACTATTCAAAATACTAAAAGCAAATGACCATGTAAAAGCAATATTGGTAGTTGCTCCTCTTAGACCATGTTACTTAGTATGGCCAAAAGAAGTTCGCAAGTGGAAAAACTTTAGTAACATATCAATAACAGTTTTACATGATGAATGGAAAGTTCCAAAAAATATATCGATAAAACAAAAGCATGACATTTATGTAATCAATCCAGAAGGTTTACCTTGGTTGTTAAAACAGCTTAAAGGTAAACGCAAAGTTAATTGGCCATTTGACATGCTCGTAGTAGATGAATCTACTAAATTTAAAAACATGTCATCAGGTAGATTTAAAAATATCAAATGGATGTTAGGAGCATTTAAACGCAGATACATATTAACAGGTACACCAATTCCAAATGGTCTACGCAACATACAAGGCCAAATGTGTATAGTAGATCAAGGTGAATCGTTCGGCACAAAGAAAAGTTATTTCTATCATGATTACTTTAAACGTATAGGAAGACCTGAATGGAATAATTGGGTGCCTAAAGATAAACAATGTGAAATAGCTATATATAAAAAAGTAGCTAAGTTCACTATGCGAATGAAAGCAACTGATTATCTAGAATTACCTGAAAAAATAATAAACCCGATTGTAATCAAACTCCCTCGCAAAGCTCAAAAGTATTATGATGAGATGGAAGCAGATCTATTTACGTTAGTAGAACAAGATGAACTTAACGCAGCAACGTCAGGTGTAGCTTCCATGAAGTGCCATCAAATTGCAAATGGTTGTGTCTATAAGGACGTAGATCCTCTTCTACCTAAACCTAAAACCAAAGAGTTTGTTTTAATACATGAACAAAAATTAAATGCGTTAGAAGATCTTATAGAAGAGCTAGACGGCAAACCTCTACTTATTGGTTATAATTTCAAGCATGATTTGATCCAACTTAAAAAACGGTTTAAAGGAATAAAAGTAATTGAAGGTAATATGACTCAGACTTCCAAGATTGAATCAGACTGGAATAAAGGTAAGATACCTCTGCTTGCTGCTTATCCTGGATCTAATGCTTTAGGATTAAACCTGCAAGAGTGCGGACAAGATGTATGCTTTTATTCATTGATCCATAACTATGAAGACTATGATCAGTTCATCCTTAGAGTACTCCGCCAAGGAAATGATAGCAAGTACGTTAGAGTACATCAGATCATAGCTGAAAATACAATAGATGAAGCCATTTTAATGTCATTAAACGCTAAAGAAAGGAAACAAAATACATTCTTAGACGCCATAAAACGTTATGCTAAGACAAAATCATCTTAAAATAAATTGTACATTTGAGATGTATCATGATATAATAAATATGTAAACCAAACAAATAGGAATTAAGATTATGGCAGAAGACTATATAATAGAAATCAAATATACATCATTAAGCGCAGATCAAAAACGAAAAGTAAGAATTTGGTATGATAGAGATATTACAGCTGAAGAAAAGACATATATGTACGGATTTAAAAATGGTGAAGTAGATTATGCGATGTAATATTTAAAATAAAGTTGTACATTTAAGATACATCACACTATAATAGATCTATCAACAACGCAACAAGAGAATTAAGATTATGTCAACAATATCACAACAAGAATTTCATGCACTTCCAGAAGTTATCGAACAGATTAATATTCAAAAAGTTAATCGATTTGGTACTGATGAACACAGAAACGCTGTAACTGCGATATATGAAATTGCTAAGCAATATGGAGCTGAACGTTTCATGATCTCTCCAGAAGATTATACTTGTGAACTTGAAAATCATGAAAACTTTCTTTTAGATAATAATTTGTTCAATGAGGATTAAGATTATGAGAAAAATACAATTGAATAACACAAGTCAAACAACAGCTACGTTTATAGGTAAAGGTAAACACGAAAGCGAAACTAAAAATGTAGGTATAGTTCAAATTCGTGGTCCTGAAGGATGGGTTTTTATAACTGAAAAGGAATTGAAGCAGGTGATCGAATTGTTTAATATAAACAGGAATTAAGATTATGGCAATACAAGTAAAACCATCAGAAGAATTTGTAGAAAAATATGGTTATGGACCATTAGAAAATAATGAGAATGTAATGTGGTCTTTTGCGATGGATGCGATGACTGTATTTAAATTCAGAGGTCCATATTTAGTTGCAGCAAACGAAGCTCGGTTATCTTTTAGAAGAAATAAGAGAGCAGGTTTCGGTCAGATATTAATATTAAATAAAGAGGATTAAGATTATGATAATCACCGTAAATGGTAAACTATTCGAAGTTGAACGTGCAACTAAGTACTCATGGCATGCGCACTCAGTTGAAGGAGGACCAAAGATTGTATCTGCTCCTTCTGTACCAAAGATCAAAGCTAAACTTGAAAAGTTATTTCCAAAGAAAAAATGTTCTATTAAAACACTAACGTTAGATATGATCTTAAAAAGTGAAGATGATAAAACTATAGTCGATGCGGTACAGAAAGAATTTCCTGAATCAGCATTTGACAATAGCCATATCTCGTGGTATAGATCAACTCTGTTCAGAGATGGAATAATTGGTCCAGAACATGCACCAAGAAGATGTAAAGCCTACAAAGATTGGAAAGAATCTCAACACCAAAGTAAGAAATAGTTGTATAATAGATCTGTCATTAATTAAACTTTAGGAGAAATTGAAATGGCTAAGAGCACGAAAGTAAAAGTAACAGTAAAATCTGTTATCAGTGAAGGTATCATTGCTGGTTCTACAGTAGCTAAGATTTTAAAAGACGTAGGTAAAAAATGCCCAACGTCTGTAGCTGATGAATCACATGTTAAATATTATTCTGGCCTGTTAAAACGCGAAGGCGTGATCACAGAAGAACAGCATGGTAAATATGTTGTGAAGAAAGCTACAGCAAAAACAACTGTAAAGAAAGCTACTGTGAAAGCTTCTGCTGGCAAAGATAAAACTACTGCTAAGAAAAAGCACGTAGGTAAAAAGAAAACTCGTCGTTCTACAAAAAAGTAGAAAGGGGTTTAACTTTAAAAACAAGGAATGGGACAGAGTTCTTATACTCTGTCTCAGACTTAAATAACGAATTAGGATTATACCTTGTTAAAGTAAGGTTAAAAGAACCCACAGAAAACGCCCCTGGGTTTATTACATCAACATGCTCTAAAAACAATACGAAAAAAACTTTAAGAAACCTAATGAAGAGATTATTACATGAGCATTTATGAACATAGAAAAAATGAAGTAGTTGCTAAAATAGAACTTGGTAAAATCAGTCCTGGTATAACAGTACAGATAGATGATACTGATGGCTCAATTAATTTCTATAAGATCTGCAAGATCGGTAATACCAGAATTGATTTAAACCATAACAGTACTTTAGTGATGAACATAGCTACTGGTCGAATAGTCTGGAAAAAAAATAGCACCATAATAGAATTAATAAAAGAAGAGATCTATATTTCTGATCCTTCTGAATATTTAACCGATAAAACTACGGGGAATAAATAATGACATCAAGAGCAAAAGACGGATTAGAAGTCACACGTGACTTTGATCAGACGCAACTCAAACTTGCGCAATTTAAATATCAACCTCATAAAGATTATCTCGGCCATATATTTCGCTGGGGTTTTGCATCTAAATACGTTAACAGAAAAGTTAAAGTACTCGATGTTGGTTGTGGTCAAGAGATGCCATTTGCAAGAAGTCTTGGTGGATCTAATATTAACTCAGTACCAGAAATGTATGTCGGTGTTGATCTGAATAAAATTAAAGATCCTGTTAACCGCAAGAATTTTCATGTTAAAGATGAATTTAATATTATATCTGATTGGAGAAAACTTAAAAGAGAGTTTGGCCAGTTTGATGTGATAGTTAACTTCGAAGTATTTGAACATATGCAAATGGAGTATGGTCGCAGAATGTTAAAAGCGTTTAAACGTCTATTAAAACCAGATGGTGTTTTGATATTTAGTATGCCTGTTTATTCTGAACGTTATAAAATGGCACGTAACCATATTAACGAATTAAAGAAAGAAGAGATTGAAGATGAACTCCACTCTGCTGGATTTAAGATCAAACAGCAATATGGAACATTTGGCAACTGGAATGATCTTAAGAAAGTTGCAACTAAAGAAGAAATTGCGCTTTACAAAACTGTTGGTGGATTCTATAGCAATGATTTACTTGGTTGTTTCTTAAGTCCTAAATACCCAGAAGCTGCACGTAACATTACTCACGTCTGTAGTATAGATAAAAATACTATAGAACCAATATTCATAAAATCAATAATACAATAGGAGAACAGAATGCCAACTTACAGATTTAATAACGTTTTATATCAAATTAAACATAAGACTAATAGCAAAGTAGCACATCAAGGTCCTAAAGAATGCCAACGCAGAGTTAAACAAGGTTTAGCTGGGTTGAACTGTCATGGATAATAACAACTTCAATTTAGTGAAACAAATGCATGAGAAATTTAAGTTAGATAATCCTGGAAACCCTCAGCCATTATCCCACGAAGAAGCTATGTTCCGTTGCAAAGCAATGTATGAAGAATTGATGGAATACATTGATACCACTTTCATAATAGATCTTGAAAAAGAAAATCAGATATTCGATGTGTGGATAAGAGACGTTGCTTTTAAAGTGGGTTACAATCTTGAAGATCAGTTTGATGCTTTACTTGATCTTGCGGTATTTACTATGGGTACTGCTGAACGACAAGGCTTTAATTGGAATGAAGGTTTTAACCGTGTCATGCAAGCTAATATTCAGAAAGAACTTGCAGGATCCGATGAAAATTCTAAGCGTGGATTTAAACGTGATCTTGTTAAACCAAAAGGCTGGATTGCGCCAATATTAACTGATCTTGTTCAACCAATAAAAGGTATCATAGTTCTAGATGGTCCTGATGGTTGTGGTAAAACTACTCTTGCTGAAAAGTTCCAAGAGTTATATGGAGCTCAAATACTTCATCTTACCTGGTCTCCTGAATTAGAAAATCGAATGTCTGATTATATGATAGGTAATATAGAAGAAGCTATCGAACTGTCTAAAACTAAATTAGTGATCATAGATCGCTGCTGGATGAGTGAGATCTGTTATTCAGAAGCATTTCGCAATGGTACTAACTGGCCGTTATTACATGAAACGTGTGATCGCATGTTGTTAAATAATAATGCTTATAACGTTATCTGTATGCCTAATGACCCACGAAGAGGAATAGAACGTTTTAATAAATTAAAAACTGAGCGTGATGAGATGTATGATAGCATTGATAACGTTTTTGATTATTATTATGCTATCTATTGGGGAACTCAAAAAGGAATAGTAGATAATTCTTTCAAATCAGAATACGCTAATATGATCATAAACTCTGGTGGGTTAGTTAGGCGTAATGATTTTATTAGTTATGATTTTGAAATGGATGGTTCGGATTTAAAACAATATTGTGCAAGCATTTTAAGAGAAATACAATGAATAATGATAATAACATAAATTTGGTTTGGTCTTGTCTTCTTAATAAAATATTAGGTTCAGGAGAAGTTACTTACCCAAGAGGTATGATGACCAAAGAACTTTTAGCATATCAAACAACTATCGATATGAATTATCCTATCATAACTGCTAAAGAACGTGGTATGAATTACAAGTTTATGTGTGGTGAAGCTTATTGGATACTGTCTGGTAGTAACAGAGTAAGTAATATTACTCAGTTTATGAAAGCTATAGAAAAGTTTAGTGACAATGGTCTTATGTTTAATGGAGCATACGGACCAAAAGTAGTAGATCAACTTTCTTATGTCCTTAGTAATCTAAAAGCAGATAAAGATTCAAGACAAGCTGTGATCAACATATGGCGTGAAAATCCAAGACCTTCTAAAGATATACCTTGTACGTTAAATCTGCAATGGTTTATTCGTGATAATAAATTGCATTGCAAAGCTAATATGAGATCATCAGATGCTTGGCTTGGCTGGGTTTATGATACATTTAATTTCTCAATGATTTCAGCGTGGATTGCTTTAGCATTAAGACCAGCATACAATGATATAAGATTAGGCAATTTGTATTTATCCGCAGGATCTCAACACTTATACGAAAATAACTTTGAAGCAGCAGAACTTGTAGACCATGGACAAATTTGCAATGACATAAGAAAAGGATCTATCGCATTTGACATAAATGAATTTGGTCATCCAGATGAATTAGCTAAAGAGTTAATGTTCGCTGGATTGCAACGATGGAATGAAGTTGAATCTGAATTTCTATTACAACTAAAGGACAAATGATATGAGACCTTCACTAGATGAATATTTTATTAATATAGCAAATGTTGTTGCTACAAGAGGAACTTGTTGCAGAAGGAATGTTGGCTGTGTATTGATTAACAACCATAATCACATAATAGCAACAGGCTATAACGGTACTGCTGATGGTTTAACCAATTGTACAACCAAAGCAACTTGTAGCCAAGAAGCCGCAGCTTCAAAGACTGGTGATGGGCGTGTTTTATGTTAAGCTATTCATGCTAGGCAGAATGATTTACTACAGTGTCACAATACTCAACATATCTCCAAAGATTACGTCAAGAACTAACCGTT
>CAJYBF010000016.1 GCA_913064935.1 uncultured Mollicutes bacterium | reverse complement strand
AGTTAATCAATAAAGGAGATCAATAAATGGGTTTAAAATTAAAACCTTTGGAAGACAGAGTTGTTGTCGAACCAAAACAAGCAGAAGATAAAACTGCTTCTGGTATCATACTTCCTGATACCGCTCAAGAAAAACCACAAGAAGCAACTATAGTTGCAATTGGTCCCGGAAAAGCGAGTGACTCAGGTACAATTATTAAGATGACGGTTAAAGTCGGTGATAATGTACTTTATGGCAAATATTCTGGTTCAGAAGTAACTGTTGATGGAAAAGAATATTTAATAATGCGTGAAAGCGATATCCTAGCGATATTATAAAGGAGAAAGGAGATTTACAATGGCAAAAGAAATTACTTATGATTTAGAAGCACGTAATGGCCTAAAGGCCGGTGTTGATAAATTAGCAAATGCAGTAAAAGTAACATTAGGACCAAAAGGAAGAAATGTTATTATTAACAAAAAATCTGGAGACCCACACGTAACAAAAGATGGAGTTACAGTTGCAAACGCTGTTACATTACAAAGACCATTAGAAAATATTGGAGCAACAGTAGTTAAAAGAGTTGCTCAGAAATCTAATGAGAAGGCTGGTGATGGCACTACAACTGCTACTGTTTTAGCTCAAGCTATTCTTAATGAAGGAATGAAACTTGTTACTGCAGGTTATAATCCACTAGATATTAAGAAAGGTATTGATAAAGCTACTCAGGTTATTATAGAAGAATTAAACAAAACAGCAATTCCAGTTTCTCATGATTCACCAATGATTAAGATGATTGCAACAATATCTGCTAATAACGATCCAGAGATAGGTGAGATTGTTGCCGAAGCTTTTAAAAGCGTAGGATCTGATGGAGCTGTATCAGTTGAAGAGGGTGCAGGATTTGAAACCATTACTCACAGAGTAGATGGATTACAGTTCGATAGAGGATTGCTATCTACCTTCTTCTCTTCTTCTCCAGACAAGGCAGAGGTATCTTTAAGCAATCCATTAATATTAGTTGTGGATGGTAAGTTAACAACAACTGAACAAGTAATGGCCGTATTGGAACCAGTAACTAAACTAGGTAAACCCTTATTAGTGTTAGCTGAAGATATAACTGGAGATGCTCTATCTACACTTATATTAAACAAAATAAAAGGTGGTCATATTATTGCAGCAGCTAAAACACCAGGATTCGGTGATTTCAGAAAAGAACTAACAAAAGATATAGCTACTATTATAGGAGCTCAGGTAGTGCCTTCTGATATGGTTAGTGATATCACGTCTGAATTTATAGATCAGTTGTTAGGGACAGCCTCTATCGTTAAGGTAGAACAAATGAGTACTGTTATTATGGGAGGGTTAAGGAATGTTGGAGAAGTAGAGAAAAGGATTCAAGAAATTGATGCCAAGTTAAAAGATAACAAGATAACTAAATTTGAAGCTGATAAATTAAATGAAAGAAAAGCTAAATTAGGAGGTGGTGTAGCAGTTATTGAAGTTGGTGCTAAGTCTGAAATTGATATGAAGGAGAAGAAAGATAGAATTGATGATGCAAAAGAAGCAGTTATATCAGCTCTTGAAGAAGGAGTTATTCTTGGTGGTGGAATGGCTTTATTAAATTGTAAATCACTGAAGATTAAGACTTTAAAAAATACGGATGAAATTATAGGGGTGCAACTTATAATGAAAGCTATTGAAGCTCCTTTTAGAGCTATATGTGCTAACGCTAATGTTAGCCCAGAAGTAAAAATGAATGGAATAGAATCAAGGCCTAAAGGAACTGGATATAATGCAAAGACTGATGAATATGTAGATATGCTTGATGCCGGAATATTAGATCCAAAGAAAGTAACTAGAATTGCTCTTGAATCTGCTGCAAGTGTTGCAGGAACATTACTAACCACTGCATGTGCAGTAATAGAAAAATAATATGAAACATAATCAATTAATTCAGGAGATTAAACGAAGAGAGCACTACAACAGAATGGCTCCCTTCCCAGTATATGATACAGAAATTATAAACGATATAAAAAAATTAGCTATGTTAACAGCAAAAGAGAATAGTAACAATGAACCAATAACGTTTTGTAAAACGTGCTTATCTATTAGTATTAAAATAATAGAACTTAATGATACTAATAATGAATTTGATTACTGTATTGATTGCAGTAATACTGATTTAGATTCATGTCATATTTCCGAATGGGAAGATAAATATGAAGAGAAATATGGTGAGAGATTTCTAACTAAAAAAAATAAGTAATAATGAGTATTTTAAGACTTGAAGGATGGGAAGGTAATGAGTTGAAGATTAGTTACAAAGACTCAAATATAAAGTACTTAGAAGAAAAAGCCACTAAACTTCATAATGAAGTGGATAGGATAAATTACCCATTAATAGATGGTAAGTATATTATAGACACATTTATAACTGGAGTAGAAAAAGATAATGATTATAATTTATCTGTTAAAATAAAATATTATGGCAAATCAGAAAATGAATGTAAAAAGAATTCACACGGACAAAAAATCGATATTTAGATATTGGTTAGAGTTCCTTAAACCTTATCATAAGATGAGGCAGAAAGAAATTGAAGCTCTTAGTTTGATGTTGTATTATAGATATGAATTGTCAAGAGAGATAAAGGATGATGATATGATTAATATGATATTATTTTCTACTCAGACAAGATCTAAAATAAGAGAAGACCTTGGGAATATGGGACAGAAAGTTTTTAATAACTTACTTACTTCTCTAAGGAAAAAGAAGATTATAACAAAAGACAATAAAATAAATCATGTATTAATACCAAACATGACTGAAGATGGTTTTAAGTTAGTGTTTGATTTTGAAGTAAAGAAATGAAGTTAAGTAGAGCAGACGCAATAAAAGCACAAGAACTTGCTGACAAGTATGGGATAGAAATAGGAGAAATGAAGAATATAATTTCTGCTCCTTATGATTTTATACAGAAAATTACCAAAGAATTAGTGTTTGAAGACAACTTATCTAAAGAGGATTTTGATAAAATGAAAACTAATTTTAATATTCCTGGTATTGGTAAATTATATGCTTCAAATTATTTGTATAATGAAATTCAGAAAAAAAAGAAAAAAAACTAGGATATATTAAAAAAGAATTATATTTTAGCAATTAATAATTATTAACAATTAAACAAAAAGAAAATGCAAAGATTAATTAATGCAATTGACAAGGCAACTAGAGCAGGAGTTTACACTTTAGAAGAAACTGCTCAAATACTTCAGGCTATTGATCAAGTAGGAGGAGTTGTTGCTCAACATAACAAAGCTCAAGAAGCTAAAAAGGCTGCTGAAGATGACTCTAAGAAATTAAGAGAAATGACAGTAGTTGGTAAGGAAGAAGTGAAACCAGACACGAAAGAATAATAATGGAAGGAACTCTTAAAGAAGGACAAGTTTCTAAAGATGTAGAAAGGCTCAAAAGTAATGAGGCTAAAGATCTTGGGATTCAAGATTTCTTTACAAAAAGAGATAAATCTAATAGGAAAACTAAAGGACTTGTTGATGACACATCTCAAATCCTTTCTGAAGAAATCTCTACTAAAGAAGAATTGTATAAGAAATCTTGGGGAACAACAACTTTGCCAGATCATGTAGTACCTATGTTTAGTGGTGTATTTCTTACAGCAAGAAGAAACAAATTGACAGAGAATGGATTATATCTTCCAACTGCGTCATTTGGTAAAGGTTCTGATACAGATATGGATGTTGATTTTTCAGAAACTCAATTAGTCTTATCTTGTGGTGCACATGCACAACAAATAGCTCCTGGTATGGAAGTTGTTGTTAATATGGATAACTTCAAAAAAAGACTTGAGAGCAGTTTAGCACAAAAATTAAATAAAGAATTTGAATTCATACTTCCTCTTGAAGAAATAGATGGAGTTGAATATCTTTATGTAACAGAAAGGGATATAAAGTATATCTCTAATAGAAACGGAATTTTTATTCCAACTAAAAAAGAAAATTAAATGTCATTAAAACAAGATTTATTAAAAATTATTGACTCTGCATTAGAGTTATCTAAAGATGAACCTCAAACTATTGAAATAAGAAGTGCTGTAATTAAATTGAAACAAGCACATGGCTCTATTTCTCAAGTAAGTGATAAAGTAAACACTATCGCTGAAGTAAGGGAAGAGATTAAAGTAAATAGTATTACTGATATTCCAGAAGATAAGGAGGTTGAAGAAACTGAAGAAGTTGTAGAGGGGACTGAAGATACAGCTACTAAAATAGATGTTGTGGAAGAAAAAATAGTTGTAGGAGACAAGAAGTAATATTAAGTATCATACACTTATGAGGATAGCCTTACTTGACAGTAAGGTTATTTTTTTGTATATTGCTGAAATATAAGCGAGATAGAGCAGTAGGTAGCTTGCTGGGTTCATATACCAGAGGTCGAAGGTTCGAGTCCTTCTCTCGCTACTAATTAGGAGAGATGAATTTATTTGAAATAGAAAATGAAGTGGTTATATTTAGACCGCAAGAATTATTGTTAAAACCTTTTAAGGATATATGGGATAAGGATGAGAGTCCTGATAAATCTGAAGCTAATAATACATTAGCTTTTATATACTATATGGCTGATGATAGAAGTGACTTTATTCACATTCTTGATCCAGAAGATAGAGCTGAAGAGATAAGGCCTTTTTTGAATTTACCAAAAGAATTTTTAGTCAATAGTAAAGATATTATACGTGCTATTCATTTTTATGAACAGATGTCAGAAACTACAAGCACAAAACTACTTCATAGTACTAGATTAGTTCTCCAAAAGATATCTCAATTTCTTGATGATATTGATATGGATGAAAGAGATGATAGAAAGAAGCATGTTTATGATATATCTAAAATTACAGCATCTGTTGAAAAAATACCTAAGCTGATAAAAGCTATAAATGAAATTGAAAAGGAAGTTGTTAAAGAAAAAGAACTTAAAGCTCAATCTGGTAACAGAACTCAAGCTACTTTTGAAAGAGGAATGTAAATGAGAAAATTCAATTCCATACAAACTGAACTTACAGATGAGTTGCTTAATTCCATGCCTAGAGAAGAAAAGCAAGATTTATTAGACAATATAGATTCTATAATGTTTATTCAAAATCTAGCCTCTCCTACTAGAAAATATGCAAAAGATTTAACTAGATGGGATAATCCATTACTTCCTGAGACTTCTATTGATCCTGCTATGGATATCAGAAAGAAAGATCCAAATGGAAGGATAGCAGTAGATTTAACTAATCCACATATATTAGAAGATATGGATTACTTTAGACCTGCAGCTATTCATTTTGAAAAACATAACTGTTATACTAAATTATTCCCTAATAAAAACTCGAATTCATTGTATTACAAACATTGGATGGAAGAAGCTAGGAGATGTCGTGAAGGATATATTAGAGAAAGTGATGGTGAATGGATACCTGGGAATTATTATTTTCAGTTAAATTATGCACCATTACTAAGAGCTGAAGTAATTAAAGGAACAAAACAAGCTGATAGATTAGAAGGATTTGCATACGTATATGATGCTGATTACTGGTTCTTTCATTATTGTGAGCAAGCAAGAGCTCAGGGTATGCATGGTGCTAATCTTAAGAGAAGAGGATGTGGATATTCAGTAAAAGCATCAAATATGTTAGCTAAGAATTTTATTCTTGGTGATACTACAAAAGCTAAAGAAAAAGTAAAATCATTTGCAATAGCTAATGAAAAAGAATACTTAACTAAAGATGGTATTTTAAATAAATTTGTCAATGTTATTGACTGGAATGCAACACACACTCCTTGGCCCAGAATAAGATCTTTAAAAGATTCTCTAAATGATATGCATTGGAGAATGGGTTATAAAGATAATGTAAAAGGAGTAGAATTAGGAGTTCTTAATGAAGTGATGGGAGTTACATTGAAAAATGATGCTCAGAAAGCAAGGGGTAAAAGGGGTGCTTTAGTATTATGGGAAGAAGCTGGTAAGTTTCAAGATTTTCTTACTGCTTGGAAGATTGCTCAACCTTCAGTTGAAGAGTCTGGATTTGCTTTTGGATTTATGATGGCTGGTGGTACTGGTGGTGTAGAGGGTGGTGCCTTTGAAGGATTAGAAGAGATATTTTATAATTCTGCAGGTTACAATATAATGTCAATGCCAAATGTCTTTGATAGAAATACTAATGGTAAGGGTAGATGTGCTTTCTTCTTTGGAACATATCTTAACTTTCGTGGTAAGATGGATAAGAATGGAAACAGCGATGTTATAGGTGCTATGATTGAAATTAACAAAAAGAGAACTCAAGTTAAATATGGCTCATCTGATGTTAATACAATTGTTCAAACTAAAGCTGAAGAGCCAATCACTCCTCAAGAAGCTATTATGCGTACAGAGGGAACAGCATTCCCTGTTGCAGATTTAAGAGATTATTTAGAAGATATTGCTCCAGAACTTAATTCATTTGTAGATTCTCATTGGGTTGGAAAATTAACATACGATGAGGTAGGATTTACTAAATGGGTTAATGATATTAATATGGCACCAATAAGGGATTTCCCTTTTAAAGTTAATGGTGGTGCTCAATCAGATGGAGCTATTGAAGTATTTGAAATGCCTAATAAAGATAGAGATGGTAAAGTTTTTGAGAATAGATATATTGGTGGGATTGATCCTATTGACAATGATTATACTATTGGTGGCTCTCTTGCTTCCATTATTATATTTGACCTATGGACTGATAAAATTGTGGCAGAGTACACGGGAAGACCAGTATTAGCTGATGAATTTTATGAAACATGCCTAAGGCTTACATCATTCTATAACGCTCAGAGTAACTACGAGAACAACCTGAAGGGACTCTTCTCATACTTCTCCAATCATAATGCATTGTATCTATTAGCAGACAGTCCTGATATTTTACGAGATATGGAGATTGTGAAATCTGTATTACATGGTAATAGATCTAAAGGAACAAGAACAACTAAAGAGGTAATTAAGCTAGGAAAGACACTACAAAGACAATGGATGTTAAGTCCTTATGAAGAGGAAAGATATGATGAGAAATCTGGAGAAACAACAACTTTAACAATTCCAAACTTAAGAAGAATTAGAAGTATAGGATATATTAAAGAGTGTATAGCTTGGAATCCTGATATCAATACAGATAGAGTTTCAGCTATGGATATGGTTATGATTCTTAGAGAAGATAGAGCTAAGATGACTACAAAATATGAAGAGACTAGAAGTGTTAATACAAATACATTTTTTCATGATGATGAGTTCTTAGATTCTAATTGGCAAAAAGCAGTTTCAAAGATGGGTGATGACGCAAATAATGGATTTGGAATGATTTAGCTATAATAGAGGAACAAAAAATAATGAGAAATTTAGTAAATTTACGTAATTATAATTAGATATGTCAGAGACAAAAAACTTTCCTAGCCAAAAAATATCTCATAAGAGTAAAGGCAAACAATGGAGAAGAGATCACTTAGACTGGGCAGATGACAATAGTTATCTGAACAATTCTGCTGTGCGTAGGAAATTAAAGAATAAGAAAATAAACCTCAATCTTTACAACGGTAAGGTTGATGTTGCTGATATGAAGTTAATTCTTAATCCAGGTGGATTAGAGAAATTCTTCGTACCAGATGCTAGACAGCATTATCCTATTATAACACCTAGAGTAAATGTACTTGTAGGTGAAGAGAAGAGAAGGAAGTTTGATTGGTCTGTACAGATCATAAATCCTGATACTTTATCTAAAATTAAAGAAGACAAGAAAAAACTAGTTGATTCAAAATTAATGGAAATGCTTCAGTCTGATGTATCAGATGAAGAGCTTGAAAAAGAATTAACAAAGTATGGTGATTATATTAATTTTGATTACCAAGATGTAAGAGAAAAAAGAGCTAATCTATTAATGCGTCATTACATTAATAAATTAGACATGAAGATTATGTTCCAGCAAGGCTTTAAAGATGCCTTAATTATGGGAGAAGAAATCTACATGTTTGATATTGTTAATGGAGAAGTTACTTTTGAAAAATTAAATCCTTTAAAAGTTCATACGCTACGTGGTGGATATTCAAATAAGATTGAAGATTCTGACGTTATAGTTCTTGATGACTTTTGGAGTCCAGGTAAAATACAAGATCATTTCTATAATGACTTAAATGACCTTGAGGTTAAGAAACTTGATGAAGGTTCTTATATTAGTGGAACTAAAGATTTAGATGGTGAAAATTTAGCTATTGATGATATAGCAGGTCTTAAAATTCTTGAGAGAGAAGGAATGGACACATATATTGAATCTACTGGTATTTATGGATCAGCTAGTGCTGAAGGTAGAAATACATATACTGATGGATTTGGTAATATTAGAGTTCTAAGGATGTTTTGGAGAAGTATGAAGAAAGTCATTAAGGTGACTTACTTTGATGAATTAGGCAAGACTCAAACTAAATTTAGATCTGAGGATTATGTTCTTGATAAAGCTAAAGGTGAGACTGGTAAAACATTATGGATACCTCAATGGTGGAAGGGTGTTAAAATAGGTAAGGATACTTATTTACAGATCAAACCAAAAGAAATACAATATAATAAGTTAGATCAGCCAAGCTTCAATTCATGTGGAATTGTTGGTCAAGTATATAACTCAGGTGACGAAGAATCTGTAACCTTAGTGGATAGAGCTAAACCATTTCAATATCTTTATGATATTTCATGGTATAGAGTTAACGAGGCCTTAAGCAAATATTTAGGCTCAATTGTTGAGTTAGATTTAGCAAAAGTTCCAACTGGATGGTCTGTAACTAAATGGTTATATTTTGCACGTAAGTCAGGTATATCTGTTGTAGATAGTTTTAAGGAAGGTCAAAAAGGAATGGCAAAAGGTAAACTTGCTGGTTCCGTAGGAAATACTACTGGTAAAGTTTTAGAGCAAAGAGTAGGTGACTTTATTCAAACCCATATTGATATGATGGAGTTTGCTAAAGCACAAATGGACGAAATAACAGGTGTTTCAAGACAACGCTTAGGACAAGTCGAGAATAGGGAGACTGTCGGTGGTGTAGAAAGAGCTGTTAGTCAATCTAATCATATTACAGAGGAATTATTCACAATGCATGATTACTGTAAAAAGAGATGCTTCCAAATACTTATTGAGACTGCTAAAATTGCACTTAAAGGTAGAAATATAAAATTCTCTTACATAGCTGATGATATGACACGTCAGTTAGCAGAGATTGATGGTGATGAATTTGCTGAAGAAGAATATGGACTTCAAGTTTCTAATGATGATGAAATCAATAGAATGGAGCAGAAATTAGATGGTATGGTTCAAATGGGACTTCAGAATCAAATGTTATCTTTTTCTACTGCGATTAAAATATACAATTCTCCTTCAGTTAGAGAAATTCAAAGATTGATTGAGAAGGATGAACAACAACTAAAAGAATCTCAAGCTAAAGGTGCAGAGGATCAGAATAAACAGATACAAGCACAACTTGAAGAAGACAAGCGTAGAGAAGAAGAGGTTATTAGGGTTGATCTTGAGAAATTCAATAGAGAAGATGAAACTAAAAGATATATAGCAGAACTTAATGCTGAAACTTCTAGAATTCAAAAAGAAAATAATGAAAGAGGCGTTGATAACGATGATAATGATTTTGCTAAATTTGAAGCTGAATTAGGTATAAAACAAAATGCTCAATCAAATGATATGAAGAAACATAATGATATCATGTCAAGAAAAGACAAAGAGATTGAGATTAAAAGAAAACAAGCAAACAAAACATCTATGAGTAAGTAATAGATACTTTAGCTATAATATAGAAATGCCTTTTTTGAAAAAAAAAGGTATTTTTGTTATACAACAAAATCATTATGGGTGTAATAACATTGAGTATATCTGCAAGAACTAATCAGCCTCCAAGTTCATCTGGATGGTTAAGCATACCTTTAGATTATAATTCTACACATGTATTTACACTTGCAAATTTCACTACTGAAACTACTCCTGCATATTCAGATCCAGAAGATGATGCATTAGAATCTATAAAAATAACATCTCTTCCAGTTCAAGGTCAATTATTAAAAGGAGTAACTCCTGTATCTTTAAATGATGTCATTACTTCTGCTGAATTAACAGCAGGTGATTTAACTTATGTTTCAGATGATACTGATACTGATGGTTATTCTGATGGCTTTATGGAATTTCTAGTTTCAGACGTAGGTTCATCCACTTTTACTACATCTCCAAAGATTGTGACATTTGTTGTATCAAGTAACGTTAATCAACCACCAAGTCAAGTTGGTGATGGGGAGCTAGATATTACAGTAGGTGAAACAGTAACTTTTACAAGAGCTATGCTTACTACTGGACTTAATCCAGCCTATTCTGATCCAGAAAGTGATATAGCATTAAATTTATTAATTGAAACTGTGCCTTTGTTCGGAAATCTATATTTAGACGGAGTACTAGTTGTAGATGGTCAAATCATACCATTTACAAGCATTGATTCCTCTTTACTAACTTATGTTAATATAAGTCTTGAAGATGGTAATAATGATGAAAAATTTAGTTTTAAAATTGCTGATTCTGTATCAGGAGAATTATAAGTAAAATG
>CAJYBF010000015.1 GCA_913064935.1 uncultured Mollicutes bacterium | reverse complement strand
TAAAATTTGCTATATGAGTATAAAATAAAAAGATATTGTTTGTCTAAGTTTTAAATGGTAGAAATTGACCTAAAATAGTCGATTCGTATTTTTACTTCTAACAACTGCAAATTCAATAAGCAAAACAATAATAACCAATATAATAGTCCAAGCGAAAACTAAATGAAAATGTAAGTTTTGCTTTTCTAGATATATCATCTGACCGATAGAGTTCTTGGTTTGAGCTATGAACTCACTCATTACCAGTACCTTAATACCTAATCCAATTGATTGTAAGAATGCAGTTTTAAGAAACGGTGTTATTAATGGAAGATAAAGATCTTTAATTATCAGTAAATTGATTCCGTCATGTTCTAATTTTAATGCTTCAATAAGTTTTACATCAATATGCCTAATACCTTCTAGAATGGCTTGATATACTACAGGAAAAATCATTAAGAAAGTAATTATATATGGAGCCTTTTCATATCCAACCCAAATTAGAATAACTAAAATTATCGAAACTACTGGTAACGTTCTAAGAATCGTAACTGTAGGCGTTAAGAATGTTGCTATTCCACGATTTAATCCTCCTGCAAGTCCAAAAACAATTCCAAAGAAACCTGCAAAACCGAGTGCCATAATTAATCTATATATCGTCATCCCAATGATTCTAAATGTAGTTGGATTAGAAAATATCGACAACATACCTTTAAACACTACATCAGGCATTGGCATTATAATTGAATTATCTTTAATAACTGCAAAAACTATCCAAATTAGGATAGTTAGAAAAATATTTGATGAGTAAATCAAAGCTTTTTTCAAAATTACACCGCCTTAGAAAAGGAAAGGACTTTTGGGCCTTTCCTTATATTATACTATATTTTTAGTTGTAATAGAAATCGTCGTCTGGGAATGCGTCTCCTAGCAATGCTGGGTTCAACTCCATAATTTCATTGAAGTAGAACAACAAACAATGTTTTGCGTCTTCAGCTGAATAAAATTGTATATGACTTGCAGCAATTGCATTCACTAATACTGGTTTAGGGAACCCATACCCTAGTTCAACAGCATAGTCAGCCATAACAGATGGGTTTTCATTTGCTTGTCTAGTGGAAATCTCTAAGACTTTCAAATAGTTATCAACAACATCTTTTCTAGTTTCGATAAGTTCTTTTTTAACAAATACTCCTGCTTGCGGATAAGCTCCCGCTCCAGTTAATACTTCCCACTCCTCTTGTAAGTCAATAGATTTGATTCCACTAACTTTCATCTTAGTAGCACTGATTACTGGTTCAGCTAATAATACAACTTTTGTATTATCCATAATAAATTCTGCTTGTGCATCAGGTGCTGATGGTACGTATCTTAGTGTAGGTGGATTTTCAAATTCGTGGTTATTCAGTATTGCCTGAATAACAACATCAGGTGTTGCATTTTGTCCAAACACAACAATCTCCTTACCATCTAAGTAATCCATTGTAAATTCTTCTTCTGTAGTTGTGATTAAATACAAGTTACCACAAACTACACTTCCAGCAAAAATATACTCAGTTCCCATATTGTATAATTTAGCTGCTAAATTAGTAGGTGCATAAATAATATCATGCGATCCACTTGTAAATGCTGCAACTAATGGATCCACCCCTACAACTATTTCTACCTCATAAGTAGATTTTGGTCCTAAGCTAGGCATTTCATATTGCATGAACGTCTGCGCCAACGCTGGCGAACCAAGTGGTGCCATCACCTTAATATCAACTTGCTCGTACACCAATTCTTTTGTAACTACTAGCGGAATGTCAATTACCGCCTCTGTATCGCCTTTGCCATACTCAAATATCATCACATAACTGATAATCAAAGCAAAAACGACTAATAAACCTATTACCGACTTTTTCATCTGAAGTATCTCCTTCTTCTATTCTATTTTATCATTATATAACATATGTTACGGAAAAGTACTAAAAATGCTTACTTGTTCAGTAAAAAGTACGCTATAATGATAAATGGAGGCGATTATATGAACAAGGTAATATTAAAAAGATGCGAGGAATACAACGTAGCCCTGATAAAAAAGCAAATCTACTCTTCGTTAAATGAACTTGGTGGATTAGATAAGTTTATTAATCAAAAATCAAAGGTTCTACTTAAAGTGAATTTGTTAACGATGAAAAAACCTGAACAAGTAGCAACGACACATCCTGCATTCGTCGAAGCGCTTATTGAAATATTTAAGGAACATGACTGTGAAGTATTAGTCGCCGATAGTCCTGGAGGACCATTCATTTCTACTATGATGAAAAGAGTTTATAGAGTTACTAAAATGAAAGAAATAACTGACAAGCACAATATAGAACTTAATCAAGATTTCGGAAGTTTCCAGACATTTGATAATGATTCTCTGATTTATAAGAAAATGAGAAGTTCTAACTACACTAAAGATGTCGATCATGTTATAAGTGTATCTAAAATGAAGACGCATGCATTCATGACATTCACAGGTGCAGTAAAAAATATGTTTGGTATAATTCCTGGATTAGCAAAGGCAGATTTGCATATGCAGTATCCTGATTTGTTGGACTTTGCTAATATGCTTTTAGACATATGCAAGCACATTAAACCTACTCTGTCATTTATGGATGGTATAGTAGCGATGGAAGGTGAAGGTCCTGGTAGTGGTGACCCTAGACAAATGAATGCCATCCTTACTAGCGCAAGTCCATATCACTTAGATGTAGTTGCTACCCAAATGATTAATGTTAATCCATTGTCTGTTCCTACGATATATAATTCAATTGAAAGAGGAATCATTAAAGAGGATTTCAGTGATATTGAGATTGTTGGAAATCTAAAGGATTTCATTACACCTACGTTTGTTCCGGCAAAAACTAATAGAATTGAAAAAAGCGGAAACTTGAAGATGCTTAAATTATTCAAAAAATATCCAAACATCATTAAGAAAACTTGCATCGGTTGTAAGGACTGTGCAAATATCTGCCCCGCTAAAACAATTGATATTGTAGATAACAAAGCGGTTATTAGATATGAAAATTGTATAAGTTGCTTCTGCTGTCATGAGTTTTGCCCAGTTAAAGCAATCACAGTAAAACGTCGACTTATGAGGAAAAGGTTTAAATAAATTTAAGTGAAGTCTTTTGGCTTCACTTTTGTATTATATAAATTGTAAAACGCTTTAAAAAATACTATAATATAGATAACTTATTAGGAGGTCCATTATGATAAAAGAAAAGATTATTAAAGAGGTGTTAACTACAGCTTTAACTACAGGTGCTGATTTCGCAGAAATCTTTATAGAAAACAAAGATGCGAACATGCTTCAAGCTGAAGGTGGAATTATTTCAAGTGCTAATAGTAGTAATACTAAAGGTGCAGGGATTAGACTTTTTAAAGGCAAAGAAAGAGTTTATGGTTACTCAAACAATCTTGAAACAGAGAAACTGCTTAAATTAGCAAGTGACTTAGCAAGTTCATTTAAAGGTAAGTCACTTAATAAGAAAGTTGAGTTAAATGATTTAGAAAAACTATCTCACCATAAGATTAAGATTCATCCTAAAGATGTATCAATAGAACAAAAAGCAAAGTATATTAAGGATGCACATTACTATGCAAAATCAGTAGATGAATGCATCTCACAAACAAGAGTTGCATTAATGGATGATGCTCAAGACATAGTTGTTGCAAACTCTAATGGGAAATATGTAACTGATACAAGAGTTAGAACACGTATTTTAATTAATTCTATCGCTTCAAAAGATGGTCAAAGTCAAACTGTTAGTGAAGGTCCAGGTGGACAAGTATTTTATGAGTTATTTTAGAACATTAACTTAAAAGAAACAGCAGTAAGTGCTGCGACTATTGCTAAAACAATGGTTGAGGCAGAGGAATGTCCTTCTAAAGAAATGCCAGTAATACTAAACAATGGATTCGGTGGAGTTATATTCCACGAAGCATGCGGACATCCTTTAGAGGCAACTACTGTCGCAAGAGGGCTTTCTGTTTTTAGTAACAAACTTGGAACAAGGATTGCTTCAGACGTAGTAACAGCAATTGATGATGCAACATTTGAAAACGCATGGGGATCTGCGAACTATGATGATGAAGGAAACCCAACAAAAAGAAATGTATTAATTAAAGATGGGATTCTTAAAAGTTACTTATTTGATGATTTCAATACTAGATTACTTGATCATCCTGCCACAAGTAGTGGTAGACGACAATCGTATAAATATATGCCCACTTCTAGAATGAGTAACACATACATAGACAATGGTTCTTCTACTTTTGATGAAATCATCGAAAACACTAAGTACGGGTTATTTGATGCTAAATTAGGAGGTGGATCAGTTAATCCTACAACTGGAGATTTTAACTTTTCGGTAATGGAGGGTTACATTGTTGAAAATGGAAAAATAATTAAACCAGTTAGAGGTGCAACTTTAGTTGGAAACGGTGCAGAAGTACTTCATAAGATTGATATGGTTGCAAACAACTTGTCATTCGGACAAGGTATGTGTGGATCATCAAGTGGTTCAATACCAACTGATGTTGGTCAACCAACATTAAGAGTATCTAAAATGACAGTCGGTGGAAGAAAGGGGGCAGAATAATGGGTATCTTTAAATTAGCAAAACAAAAAGGAATTGAAGATTTAGAATTATACACTTCGATTTCTACAAAGAAAGATATTAATATATTTAACGGTTCACTAGAATCATATCAAATTTCTGACCAACACTTACTTTCTGTAAGAGGAATAATTAACGGGAAAATCGGTTATGTATATACAGAAGATCTTGAGTATAGTAAAGATGCACTGCTTAACAAATTGATTGACAATGCAAACATAGTTGCAAGTGAAGATGTAGAAGAAATTTTCGCTGGAAGCGACAAATATGTCGACTTAGGTGAAGATCCAAAAGTGAAAGAGAATACATACGAAGAGATTATGGCTATGCTAAACCTAGCAAAACAAACCGCTAGAATTTATGACAAAAGAGTAACTGACGTATCTGTATCTTACTCAGAGACATCGAGTGAAAAGAGAATCAACAACACTAAGGGTCTAGATTTAGAAAAAGATAGCAACTTCTTTATGTTTACCATAAATGTTGTAGCATCAGTAGAAGATCAAAAAACTTCTGCATGGGATTATCAAATAGTTAAATCATTCTCAGAATTCAAACCAGAGGAAATCGCAATTGAAGCAGCAAAAACTTCGATCTCAGAACTAGGTGCAAACCCATGTTCCTCAGGTGTTTACCCAGTAATCCTTAAAAATAGTGCGAGTACAAGTATCTTATCCGCAGTGTCCGGGATGTTTTACGCTGAGGGAGTTCAAAAAGGAATGTCGCCTCTAAAAGAAAAACTTAATACAAAAATAGTAGGAGATAACATCACGATTGTTGATGATCCATTCCATAAAGATGGAATTAATAGAACAGCATTTGATGATGAAGGTGTTGCTACTAGCGTTACCAATAGAATTGAAAATGGTAAACTTAATTCATACCTTTATAATTTGAAATCTGCAAAAATTGATAATGTTGAATCAACTGGAAATGGTTTCAAAGGTAGTATTCAATCCAAAGTCGGTACTTCAGCAAGTAATCTATACATCAAAGAAGGTACTAACTCATTTGATAGTTTATTTGAGGGTATTGAAAAAGGTGTATACATCACTAAGTTATCAGGTACTCATGCAGGAATAAATAATATCAATGGAGACTTTTCATTACAATCACAAGGATTCATGATTGAAAATGGAAAAATCACTAAACCGATAAGATTAATTACTACTGCTGGAAACTTTTTCGAAATGTTAAGTAACGTCGATAAGTTAGCAGATGATCTTAAATTTGATTATAACGGAGTAGGTTCTCCATCACTACTTATAAAAGAACTTCCAATATCAGGTAAATAAAAAAGCGATTTTATCGCTTTTTTTTTGCCAACTCATTAATTTGATATAAAGTATCTAGATATCTTTCCTCAGCTGCATTCATAGAGAAACCAGCGCAGTGAGGAGTCATTACAACATTGAATTGTTCAATTGGATGCTTACTCGGGGTAGATTCATTTGAACCCTTCTTTGGATAATTGAACCAGACATCCGATCCAAAGCCAGCTAAATTGCTAGTTTTAAGAGATTCATATAACCCATCCTCGTCTATTACTGCGCCTCTTCCAACATTTATCAAGTACTTATTTTTCATTTTCATCATTAGCTCTTTGGAAACTGATCCTTTAGTTGATTCAGATATCGGCGTTGCTACAAAAATGATATCGCACTTATTGATTAGTTCGCTTAAGGAATCAACATAGTTTACTTCTTCTTTTCTAGAACGATTATATGCATATACTTTGTCCGTAAATGGTAGAACTAATTTATGAATGAATTTCCCAATTTCACCGTATCCATAAATACCAATTTTTTTGTCAAATATAGAATCCCAAGAAACTCTATCTCCGAAATTTCTCTTGCCCCATCTTCCTTCATGCATTTCTTTGTCATAGAACGTTATCTTCCCTAATAAAGCCAGTGCTAAAGCTAAGGCTCTCTCTGCTACATATCTAGAATGAATCTGAGATACATGAATGTTGATTCCTAGTTTCTCAACATATTCCAAGTCAAAACCATTTTTACCTGTGAAAGGAATGAATATATCCTTTAATTTTGATGCTTTTTCTAGTTGTTCATTGGACATTCTTCCTGCAACTATTGCTTCGATTTCAGAAATTAAATCACTATCATAATCTGGTAGTTCAACAATCTCAAAATGAGTATCTTGATCATAAAAAACATCCAACAGTGTACCCTTTGTAACTCCAACTTTCATATCATCACTCCTTGTAAAGATTATAACACGTAAGATATTAGGTATAAACTTATATATCTTTTTTAATTCTTTTAAGTTTATAATCAATTAAACAGGTATTGATCATATTTGTTTAATTAAGTTTAAGTAAAGTCGTATTATAACAGGGGTCTTTGAACTCAGCTTTATGAGAGATTAACTTATACTTCTAACATTATTTCGGTTAAGAAAGCGGGGTCTCGAACTCATTTAACATGCGTGATTGGAAACGGAGGAAAGTATAAGCTTAAACAGAAAGAGAGGGAAGCATTATTGATAAAACAGAATTTGTACTAGCTATCGATATAGCTAAAGGTAAAAGTGTTTTTTACATTCAGTCAGTTCATGGTGAAATTTTACTAGAACCGACTGAATACATACACAATTTAACAAGTTTTACGCAACTAGATCAATTAATAGCCGAGGGAGGAATAAAGGAAATATTAACAATAGTTATGGAATCAACGAGTAGTTATCATTATCCTGTAGAAAGGTATTTCGATAATACTGGTTATAAAGTAGTAGTAATCAATCCCAACTTAGTTAAAAAGAGTGATACAAGTTTCAGAAGGACAAAGACGGATAAAGAGGATTGTTTCAAAATAGCAAATTGTTATTTTAAAGAGGAAATTAAAAGTAATGCGTTAAAGTCTTTGAATATATACGATGATCTTACGACTCTTAATCGTCAGTATCTTTCTTTAGAAAAATCCTTGACAGCTTTAAAAAATAGATACGTAAGATTACTGGATATCTGTATTCCAGAGCATGAGAACTTTTATCTCAACAAAATGGGAAATAGTGATAGATCTGCTAAATATAGCATTAAGATGCTTAACTTTTACTACGAATTTCCTCATAGTGAAATTATCGCGAGTACTAGGATTGATAAACTTGCAAATGTCTTAAATTCCAGTTTTAAGCGCGACTATTTAAAGAGATTCAAGACTGTCGCTAGAGATATAAAAGAGTTGTCTAGGGACTCGTACCCGGGTGTTAGTGAAGAAAGTGTAGAAACAGATAATCTCCAAACAACAATTAGAATTATCAAAAGTATAATCAAAGAGCAAGCGTTAGTAAAGAATCATCTTATACGTCTTGCCAAGGATACTGAATTCTTTTTAAACATAAATTCCATCCCTGGTATTGGAGAACTAACAACAGCACAGATAATTGCAGAACTGAAGTATATCACTCGTTTTGATAGTTACAAACAAATCAATGCTTACTGTGGATTAGAACCATCAGTTTATCACTCTGGGAAGATCAAGATAAATGGAAGGATAACCAAATCCGGAAATGGTAATGCTAGAAAAGTATTATATACTTCGATTAAAAACATTACGATGGTGGCGAAAAGCCATTGCCCTAATCATCCGATTTTGATTCATTATTTAAAGAAAAAAGAAAAAGAGAATAAAAGTGAGAAGGAGTGTGTTGTATCAGCAACCACAAAACTCATCAGAATCATATTCTCTCTTTGCAAAAATAACGATACGTTTAAACTAACAACTTAAGTGTATCATAATTTCTTAGAAAAACATCTTCTCGGTGTGTTTTTAAGATGAATTGACATCAAAAACTAATGTGTAAATATGAAACTTGACATTACTTAGAAAGTCATACTAAGGAAAAGGTGATAAGTTATTATCACCTTAGTTCCAAGAGTACATCCCTTGTTTGTAGACATTGTATCCACCAGATAAGTTTTCTGAATTTATC
Source organism: uncultured Mollicutes bacterium (assembly GCA_913064935.1). Taxonomy (GTDB): domain Bacteria; phylum Bacillota_I; class Bacilli_A; order MAG-NZ; family MAG-NZ; genus Zrk6. The sequence continues at coordinate 2,138 of CAJYBF010000015.1, read as the reverse complement.
TTCTTACTCATTAGAATACTTGCTGCTATGTGAGCTCTTTGACCTACCTCACAGTACAAGTAGATGGTTTTATCTTTAGGTAATTCATCAAGTCTAGTTCTAAACTCATCAATAGGTATATTTTTACTTGTTGGTATGTTACCAAGTTCAAATTCCTCTTTTGTTCTTACATCCACTATTACTTCATTGTTGCTAATATGTTTTTCAACATCTTGCCACATGTAATAGTTGTAACCGTTCAACTGATTCTCGCCAATATAACCTGCGATATTCACTAAGTCCTTAGCACTATTAAATGGTGGAGCATAAGCAATTTCTATTTCTGATAATTCATCTATCTTTGCTCCAAATTTTATAGCGGTAGCAATTACATCTATTCTTTTATCTACACCCTCATAACCTATGGCCTGTGCACCTAGTACCTTTTTAGATGTTTTGTCATAGATGACTTTCAAGTCGATCTCACTTGCATTAGGATAATAGCTTGCATGATTGTTTTTATTTACAAACACTACCGAATAAGCGATATCACTATCTATAAGTGCTTTCTCATTAAGTCCAGTGCTTGCTGCTGTTAGATTAAATACTTTTGCAACACTAGTTCCAAGAGTACCAAGATAAGAAATTTTCCTTCCAGAAATATGATCAGCTACAAGTCTTCCTTGTCTATTTGCTGGCCACGCTAGGGGAATAATTGTACTCATCTTGCTAACGAAATGTTTTACTTCTATAGCATCTCCAATAGCATAAATATCGGGGTCACTCGTTTGCAGTTGATTATTAACGACTATATTTCTATTTACTTCAAGTCCCGAATCTACTGCTAAAGTAGTCTCTCCACGGACACCTATTGCTAGGATAATTAAATCAGTAGCAATTCTTCTTTTATTAGTAACAACAGTATTCCCATCAAACTTCGATACACTTTCTTCTAGATGTAAGTTTACACCATTATCGATTAGTTCTTGATGTAAGAACTGTGCCATTTCAAAATCAAATGGTGCCATGACTTGATTCTGCATATCTATTACATCAACTTTGATTCCTCTGTGACTCAGGTTCTCTGCCATCTCAATGCCTATAAACCCGCCTCCAATAACTACCGCTCTTTTAACATTGTTCTTTTCTATGTGATTATAAATCTTATCAGTATCAGGAATGTTTCTTAGAGTGAATACTGGAGCATCATCAATACCTTCAAACCTAGGCTTAATAGGTTGCGCCCCAGGCGATAAAATTAGTTTGTCGTATTCCTCTTCATATATTTCGCTACTTACTAAATTTTTAACTGTAACTTTTTTATTTACTCTATCTATTTTCATTACTTCAGATAAATTTCTTACATCTATATTAAATCTATTTTCCATCTTTTTCTTTGATGTAACGAATAATTTTTCTCTTTTCGCAATAACTCCACCAATATAATAAGGTAATCCACAGTTGGCAAACGAAATAAATTCTCCTCTTTCAAATAGAATTATCTCTGCTTGTTCATTTAATCTTCTCATTCTAGCGGCAGCACTTGCACCACCAGCAACTCCACCCACAATTAATATTTTCATAAAGTCCTCCTCAAATTCATTAATATTCTACATTATTATATGCAAAAATAAAATTAGTTTGCTTACAAACTAATTTTATCTGTACTTGGACCCTGAATTACATTGCCATCAATATCAAATCTCGAACCGTGACATGCACAATCCCAGGTTTTGTCTGAGTCATTAAAAAACAATCTACAACCTAAGTGAGGGCACTTAGTCTTCACTAGATGATCACCCAACTTATCTTTATATACTCCAATATCACCCTTTGTAATTCCACCTTCTAGAAATTTGACCATTTTACTTTTTTTCGAATGACTAAAATAATTACATATACTGTGGCTTAAGTCACCAACGAATTTACTTACTCTTACTCTTCTAGAAGGATCGAACACATAAGCATATTTATTATCTTTACCCATAATTGCATCACAAATTATCTTACCTGCGATACTACCATTTGTCATACCCCATTTATTAAAGCCCGTCGCAACAAACACATTACTGTACCCACTGAAGCTACCTATATAAGGTAATCCATCTTGAGTCATGCAGTCATGTGTAGACCATGACATGATTGAATTTTCTGGGAAT
>CAJYBF010000014.1 GCA_913064935.1 uncultured Mollicutes bacterium | reverse complement strand
ATAGTGATAATTTAATGAAGAAAGTCTCATCTAAAGGTGCAAACTATTTCGTTATGAAACCATTCGAACTTACTAAGTTAGTTGACACTATAAAAGAAGTTTGTAAAGAAGATGACGGAGTAAACAATAAGATAATTAGTTTAACTCAATCAACAATAGATCTAGACAGAGAAATTACGACTATTCTTCACGAAATTGGTGTTCCTGCGCACATAAAAGGTTATTTATACTTGCGAGAATCCATAGGAATGGTGTATGGAAACATTGAATTACTGGGCGGAATAACAAAAGTGTTATATCCAGAGGTAGCTAAAAAGTTCAAGACCACTTCATCAAGAGTCGAAAGAGCAATCAGACATGCGATAGAAGTTGCATGGAACCGAGGAAACATTGAAGCGATAAGCTCTATTTTTAGTTATACTATAAGTTATAATAAATCTAAACCAACCAATTCAGAATTTATTGCGATGATAGCAGATAAATTAAGACTAGAACATAGAGTTGCATCATAATTAATGCGTCGATTATTAACTTTGAAAGTAATGGGAATGTCCATATAATGGACATTATCTTTTCTTTATGTCAAAAGTTTAAAATAAAGAAGATTATTAAAGACGAATTTATAGGTAAAAAAAAAGTAGTCGCTAGACTACATATTTGTCATCATTGTAACTAATGCATAAATTAACGCTACCACTGGTAGGATTACGAATCCAAAGATTACAACAATTCCTGTTACCTTACCAAATTTTGTTTTAGCAGGATTCTTTCTTATTGCTACTTCTATAGTGTTATCCCTTTTTTTAATAATTTCGATTGGCTTTTTGTTGCTCATAATTTCACCTCTTTATTGTGTGCTAATAACATTATAATGATTATTAGAAAAAAATGCAAATTATTTTCTGTTTAATATGTCTTCGTTTGATAAATGACTTACTTTAGGCAGTTCAGTATTAGTGTTAAAATGTTCTAAATAATGGATGATTTCATTTACAACAGCTTTAGGAGTAGAAGCCCCAGCTGTCACTGCAATTGACTTAACGTTACCTAAACTTGTTGTGTCTATATCTGTAATTGTTTCAATGAGTTTCCCATTTGTATGTAAATTAACTAAGTTTTTAGAGTTATTTGATTTTTTATCACCAACTACATAAAGTAACTCTGCATCAGCATTCGCTATCACAGCTAATTGTCTTCGTCTTGTAACATTACAAACTTCATCTATAATTTTTATATGGGGGTAGTTTGATTTTATGTAATCATAAATATTTTCTATATCTATCAGACTTACTGTGGTTTGGTTTGTAAGAATCGATTTTTTGTTTAAATCAACTAATTTTAAATCTTTTAAATCTTCGATCAAATGAACATCTTTATGTCCAGTAGCCCCGATTGACTCAGGGTGATTTTTCTTACCAATATATATCACTTGATAACCTTTAGATAAATGATCATCAATTATGTCTTTGGTTTTAAGAACGTCTCTACAAGTTGCATCTATAACGTGTAATGCTCTTTTTTTTGCTTCGATTATGATTTCATTTTGAATTCCGTGAGCAGTAAAGACAACAGTGCCTTTAATATTATCAAAATCACTAATCGTAGGATTATAGATAGTATTTATCCCCAATTCAGTTAAAGCATCAACAACTTGTTTGTTGTGGATTAACATGCCATATATATTTATCGGTTTTGGAATATCTGAACTATTTGCTTCAAGCACGGCATTTATTGCGTTGATAACGCCAAAACAATACCCTCTTGGAATAATCTTTTTTACTTCCATATTGTCACTTCCTTAACTTAATATTATCATATCGTTTCTAAATTAACGATAATAATATATAATATACAAGTAAAGAATAAGAAAGATGTGATTATATGATAGATTTTAAATTTAAGGATTTTATAAATGACGCAATTAAGGAACTGAATTTCACTGAATTTACTGAAATTCAACAGAAAGTAATTCCAAATGCGCTTAAAAGAAGAAGTATTGTTGGAAAATCTCAAACAGGTTCAGGAAAGACTCATGCTTTTCTTTTTCCGATTTTTCAAAACTTACAGTTAAATGGAAATGTAGAGGTACTTATTTGTTCTCCTACTAGAGAACTAGCACATCAAATATATAAAGTTGCTGATCAGATATCGAGTCATTCTAAAGAAAGAATCGATATAAGACTTTATACAGGTGGTACTGATAGACAAAGAGAATTGAGACAATTAAGCACTCAGCCTAATATTGTTATTGGGACACCTGGTAAATTACATGATTTTGTAATTAAAGAGAAGAAACTATTTGTGCATAATGTAGAAACTTTTGTAATTGATGAAGCTGATATGGCATTAGAAGATGGTTTTTTAGAAGATATAGATAAAGTAGCAGGATTAATGAAGAGAAACCTTCAAATGATGGTTTTCAGTGCTACGATACCTGTTGGATTAGAACCATTTCTAAAAAAATATATTGATAATCCGATGTTTATTACTATTCAAGGTAATCAATTAACAAATAGTAATATTGAACATTTGCTGATTCCTACAAAGTATAAGAAAAAAGACGGATTATTGTGTGAGTTATTAGATATTCTTAATCCATTCTTAGCTTTAATCTTCACTAACACTAAGAAGAACACAATAGAAACCGCAAAATTTCTTAGATCACGTGGTTATAAAGTAGCTGAGATTCACGGTGACTTGCAAGTAAGAGCAAGAAAACAAATGATGAGAAGAATTAAAGATTTAGAGTTTCAGTACATTGTAGCAACTGATATAGCTGCAAGAGGAATAGATATTGATAACATATCTCACGTTATCAACTATGAACTACCTCAAGATGTGGAATTCTATGTTCATAGAACAGGAAGAACTGCTAGAGCTAACAACAAAGGGATAGCTATAAGTTTTTATGAACATGATTCATACGAATACTTAGACTTATTAGAAGCAAAAGGGATTAAATTTGCTTTTAGAGAAGTTAAAGATGGAGAGTTACTTAAGACTAAGAACCGTAATCAAAGAAGCAAAAAAGTATATGTCTCAAGTCAAGATGATAAAGCTAGGAAATTTATTAGAAAAACAAATAAGGTAAAACCTGGATATAAAAAGAAAAGAGCAAAGGAAATTGAGATATTAGCTAAGAAATTATCTAAACAAGCAAGAAGAGGAAGACAGTAATGTTCAAGTACAAATTACCTAAAGTTATTTACTTTATATGTATAGGAAAAATCTTTATGGAACTTGGTAATTACTTATGGCCGTTGTTTACTTTCATAGGAAAAAACCAATTAGGACTAAGTGCTACTCAAATTGCTAGTTACTTAACATTATTTACTGTTTTAGCGCTAATAGGAACTATAATAGGTGGTAAATTAACTGATAGTTTCGGAAGAAAAAAAACATTTGTCATATTTATGTTATTGTCTGCTATGTTTTGTATCTCAGCAGCTTATGTAGAAGGACAAGCTATAATATACTTGCTTACTATAAATGCTTTTGTGATTGCTATTGGTGGTAGTTCTACTACCGCTATGATTACAGACTTCACAACAACTGATAAGGAAAGAAAAGAAGCATTTGCCTTATATTACATTGCTATGAATTTCGGGTTCGCATTTGGACCCCTTTTAGGTGGGTACTTATACGATTTGGATTTATTGAAATGGTTGTTTTTAGGAGATGGAGTCACTACAGGGATTTTTGCTGTTATAGTGTTGTTGTTTGTGCCAGAATCACTTCCTAAGAAAAGTGATTTTGATAATGTTGTAAATACTAAAGAAGCTGCTAAAGAAGGAAATATTATTAAAGTGTTGTTAAGTAATAAAGCACTTCTAATATTTTTATTCGTTAATTTAACCTTATTTATTGTTTTCAGACAGTTTACATATAGCGTACCGTTGCATACAGATTTCTTATTTGAAAACTCGGGGACTGTATTTGGAATCATTATGACAGTTAATGCGTCTGTAGTGGTAATTGTCACAACACCTATTATGAAATTAACTCAAAACCTTAAAATTGAAACTAAGATTATCATAGGTGGCTTATGTTATTTAGTTGGTTTTGGAATGTTAGCGTTTGTTAATAGTGTTCCTTTATTCCTTCTATCTGCAGTTATATGGACGTTTGGTGAGATTAATATATCACCGAACTCGAAATTATATATTGCTAATCATTCACCTATAACCCATAGAGGACGATTTAGTTCGTTGTTTATGTTAGTTAACAAAGGTGCTAGTATATTAGGCTTCTTTATAGCAGGATATATAATTCAAGTTTACAATTTTCAAATAATGTGGATTGTTATGGCATTTATAAGTTTAGCTGGTGTACTAATTATGTTCTTTAATAGAGAAAAGAAAGAGGTTAAAGCATGGTAAAGTTAGGATCTCATGTTGGAATGGGTGGAAAAGAAAAAATGCTAGGTAGCGTAAAAGAGGCTATTAGCTATAATGCTAATTGCTTCATGATATATACTGGTGCTCCTCAAAATACTAGGAGAAGCGATATAAGTACACTAATGATTCCAGAAGCACATGAATTAATGATCAAACACAGTATTCCATTAGAGAATGTTGTTGTTCATGCACCTTACATAATGAATTTAGCAAATCCAGAAGAAGAAAAAAGACAATTTGCAATTGACTTTTTAACTAGCGAAGTTAAAAGAACTAGTTTAATGGGAGCTGCACAAATAGTTTTACATCCAGGAGCTCATTTAAAACAAGGCTCTATGGAGGGTATGAAACATATTGTTAATGGATTAAAAAAAGTGATTGAAAACACATCAGACCTGAATACTAAAATTGCTCTAGAGACTATGGCAGGTAAAGGAACAGAAGTTGGAGTCAACTTTCAAGAATTAGGATATATTATCAATAACGTTAACTCCGATAGAATAACTGTTTGCTTTGATACTTGTCATACACATGATTACGGATACGATTTAAGTGATTTTGAATCTGTTTTAGAGGAATTTGATAAGTTTGTCGGTAAAGATAAAATATCGGCTTTTCATACTAATGATAGTAAAAATACGATTGGTTCTCATAAGGATAGACATGAAAATATCGGATTTGGGTATATCGGTTTTGATAATTTAGTAAATATAATTAACCATCCCGAATTTATTAATGTTCCCAAAATATTAGAGACTCCTTACGTAACAGAGTTTGAAGGTAGTAAGAATAAAGTATATTCACCATATAAACATGAGATTGAAATGATTAAATCAGGTAGTATGGATGAAAATGTTTTAAATAAAATCAGAGAGTAACAAAAGTAAAAGGTGCTAATTTTAGCACCTTTGTTATAGTTAGAATGTTTTGAACGATGTACTAAACTCCTTACTATGATCTTCATCATAGTACAACTCGAATGATAGTACATATACTTTCGCTGTTGCTTCAGGGCAGTCTAAGCATGATTGAACTAGAGATGTATTAATAACAGGTGTTTTGAAGAAAATGTCTTCTGAAGTTGTTACTCCATCTATAGTACTTAATATGTGGATTTTTTTTCCCATTATTGTTTCATCCTCAAAACTTATTTGAAGAGAATTTTGAGAATCCTGAACTAAAATAAAGCACTCGACATTAAAAGGACATTCAGTACTTTCCATAGCCATAACAGTACCATATTGCTTGTATAATCTAGCTAGTGTAACTGTTCCTTCATTTGTTAAATTAGCATCGATTCTATTATCTTCTGTAGTTGTAGAAAGAAAATAAATTAACTGAGCTGATGCTAATAATACAACTGATGATATGAGCATTGCTGCTAACAACTCAATTATTGATATCCCCTTGTTATTTAATCTCATCGTAGTAAATATCCATGATATAGAATAGTAGAAGCATCATTACTTTCCTCGAAATATTCAACACAAACTGCGATTCGATGAATAAAGATAGAATCAGAGTCTGGATTAGCAGATGCCACGTAGTTTTTCAGGGATTGAGGGGCATCGGATGCAGGAAACTCGGCTATTGTACTTACATTTAATCTATACACATAGAAGTAGATGTTGTCAAAATCATAATCGTTAACAGATTGGTTTAATAAACTATTGCATAAAGCCTCATCAAATATTGTTAGTAAACTGCCATCTCCTTCAGTAGAAGAACAATTGGAAACATTATATCTACCTATCCAGTTCAATCCGTTATCAGCTTCGATAAATGTAGATCTATTTGTTGAATAAACATGATTGTATACAGTTTCAGCGATATTGTACGCATCAACTCTTCGTTGAACTAAAGAACTATGAAATATAGCGTTATTAACGTTTCTAACAAATTGAATAGAAGCTATAGATAAAACAAGTGAAGCAGCTAAAACAACGAATACTGAATTGCCTTTATTATTAAGTTTCATTTACTTCGCCTCCGTGATTACTAAGTTAAACTGTAGTCCCGGAATAGGGCTACCAAAGGTCGATGGTCCACCTATGAAGTATCTTGTAGGATGAGGATTTAACTTTGCTTTAGAGAATGATGGATCAGAATTAGGTAGATAAGCCGAATTTACTATTTCACCGGAGTAACTATTTACCATAACTCCATCATAATCAAACGAGTAACCGTCGATTGTCAGTGGATACTCAAGATTCAAATCTCTATCTAGTCCTTCAGAATACAATCCGCCGAATGTATTAAATGAATTTTGTTTTGTCATGTGTATTAAAATAGAACCTTCAGTGTATACGAAACCAGCGAAATTGAAATCTTCTGCAGGTGAATTATAATTATAATCTCTTATAATAATATTTTCTTTTACATATATCATTGCAATGTCTTCAAGACTGTTATTGAGTTTGTATAAGTTTGAATTCAAATCATAAATTACAGATCCAAACACTTGGATAGCTCCTTGAAGGATTAATTCTCCAGGTGTATGTGGAGTCAAGTTTTCGTTAAGCACTCTACTTCCTAAAATTAGATCCCCAGTGATTATAATGTTTCCGTTTATAGTTAAGGTTGAATAAGCATCAATGTCATTTATTACAAGATCTCCGTCAATGTAGATTATTCTAGTCGAATCACTTCCGAAATATTCTAAATTCGATTCTAGTAGTAACTGATAGTTATCATTTCCCTTTTCTCCTAAAACAACGTGTTCATATGTTATATAACTTATTCCAGAAATAGCAGATTCGGATTTAACTGAATTCTCAGAGGAACATAAACCGGTATCAACTAAATCGGTGTAGCATGTTAAATCTTGGGTTATATCGTAAGTAGAATCTATGTATGGATCAAGTTGAGTGGAGTAATCATCTACTCCTGGGTATATATTTCTAATTATAGTGTTCACCGTTGTATTGAATTCGTATTGAGGTAAGTATAGTTGATCGTTCTTATTTTGATTTAGATGTATTATAGGTAACATTTCCTTATTATCATCGAAATTATTCACTGTGTGTGTGTATTCCATAACTACTTCATCAGATAATTGATTGATTCTGAAAATATCAAAACCGTTTCTTGTTTCCAATATAGTCGAAGATTCAAGTCTATAGCACCATTGATTATCAATAGATGCGCTACATCCGTTAAAAGAATATGCAAAGATATCTACTCCAAGTTGACTGCTTGTTTTATCAAAGAATGGATAGTTGTCTTGTAAAGCACCTGCATTGTCTAAAAATGGCTCTATAGACATAGGGGTACTTGGACCTAATACACTATGTTCATTAAGATTATAATTCGAGAGGTATAAATCATCTGAAAAGATTAATCCTCCTATCAACGAGGTTCCATTAAGCAATAGGTCTGCATTTGAAGCTATGGAGTAACTATATAAATTAAAATTGAAGTCTTCAATAGCAATTTCGTAATTTGTAGTAGTGTCAATAGTACATATTATTGGGATTGGTTCATCACTGGCGTAATTTGGTAATGTATTTTCATAAGTGCATTCCCTTCCTAAAGAAGGACCATAATGATCTACCAAGTAATCATGAACTACTTCGTACAAATCAGCATCAGAGGGCTCCACTACAGTTTTTGTATAATTAGTTAAAAGAGCGACTAGTTCAAGTCGTAGTAATTGTACTGATGCACTTTTAGCATTGTAGTTGTTGTCAAATACTTTGTTTTGTAAAATCATTGAGTTGATGGTTGTGTTGTAGACGATTAATGTCATGATAGACGCAAGTAAAACTACCATAAATGCGTTTACTAAAATATTGCCCTTTTTCTTATTAATAACTTCCACGAAAGTTCCCCCTTTCTTAATGGTTAATTATACATTGTTTGACAATAAATTACAATTAAATTGGGGTGATATACCCTATGGTAGGCATTGATAAAATTGAATAAAAAGTTGTTATTAAGCATTTACTAAAAAAATGGATATAAATGCTTGGAATATTTGTTTCTAAAGTATCGATATGATAGAATAAATGTAACAAAATTGTCGATTGAAGTGATTTTATGTCTAAATTTGCAACATATCTATGGAGAAGTCTATTTGGTTTTTATTCAATATTTGTTATTTCCTTTTTAGTGATACTACTAATAGAGACTATGGAAGTAAATTTTAAGAATGAAACAAGTGTAGGAGATATATATATAGGAGGCGTTCCGAAAAGGGATGCTAGTTCATATTTGTTATCAAGAGTTGTTTCTTATTTAAACGAAATAGAAATAAACGTTACTTATAACAATCAAACGTTTCCTATCCATGAGGATTTCATTGAATATGATCATAACTTAACAGTTACCTATATTAAAGATGGGATTCACAATGATTTATATGCTGATTATAATGATTCTAAGTTGACAACTGAGCTTGAAAAAATATTACCAATAGGTATGGCAGCTATAGTTGATACTGAAATGTTCATTTACGACATTTTAAATAGTTTTGAGAATATGGAACCGGTTATGAATTTATATATTATGGATTATATTGAAGATATAGAATCTTTGCAAGTACCTTTGGATAGTTTTATTTATTTAACTGATGAAGGAGACGACATCTTGTCAAGGATAAATGATTTAGAGCTGATTATCTCTGCAAATTCTCGCTTTTCTGTTTTAGATGCATTTTCAACATTAGACCTTAGCACAAATGAACTAAATATTCTAGCTACTGGTATTAATGCAATAACTATTGATACAAACTTCATAAGCAGAGTAAAACATAACAGTAGAATAATGTATTTTGAAGTAAATAATGATATAGAAAATTATGGAACTTATGTTCATAGATCCCAGAATAAGGATTTTAGTTTTTATAATCCGTTTGATCTTGAATACAGAATAGAAATAGTTGAACACGAAAGTGGAATGGAATTTATTCTATCAGGTATTCCATTTGAAGAGAATTATGATCATTATGTGGTTGAAACTGTTATAGATTTCGTGCCTTTACCTGATGATTATGACCCAGTAGATGGATCTACACACGTTAGTGGAGTTGAAGGTAAGGAAATAAAACTTTATAGATATATACTAAACGATAATGTTATGACTGATACTGAGTTGATTTATACAAATTATTATAGTCCTAAAAACGAAACTTATAAATAGTAGGTGATGAGATGGCAAAAGTAGTTAGAAAAAGATTGGGCGATATTCTTGTTGATGCGGGGGTTTTAACTCGACAAGAAATTGAAGAAGCAGTGCAAAAGAGATATCCTGATGAAAAAACAGGTGATGTTATCACGAGGTTAGGATATGCAACAGAAGCTAAAGTTCAAGATGCTCTACAAGAAGTATCAGGAATACCTAGAACAAATTTAAAACAATACAATATAGCGAAAAGTATTACTAGTCTAGTACCAAAAGATTACGCTGTGAACAGAATAATAATGCCTTTCCAAATGGAAGGTGATTCTTTGTGTGTAGCTTTGGCGGATCCAATCGATTATATAACCATTGATGATTTGAGATTAATGATTGGAAAAAATATAATCACTTATATGGCTACTAAGCAGGATATTTTATACGCTATTGATAAATTTTATGGATTTAGTAGAGCGTTAGATGCATTAGGAATTGAAGAGCACGATACTCAAAAAAAATTCGAAATGGATGACAAAAATGAAGCTAAAAATCCAATGGTTGAACTTGTTGATCAAATTCTTGCTAATGCAGTAAGTGAAAAAGCAAGTGATATCCATGTTAATCCTTTACCATACGCAATTGATATTAAATACAGAATAGATGGTATGTTAACAGATGAAATGCATTTACCTAAGAGACTTTATAGCCAATTAGTAGCAAGAATTAAAGTAATGGCTGATATGGATGTTACTGAAACAAGAATCCCACAAGATGGTCGTATTAAGACTCTTGTTTTAGGAAAAGAAATTGATTTACGTATATCAACTATTCCTACTGTTAATGGAGAAAAAGTTGTACTTCGAGTTTTAGATTTGTCACAGTCAACAGGTGAGTTTAGTGCGTTAGGTTTTTCCAATAAAGATAGAGATTTACTAACAGACTTGATACGTAAGCCAAACGGGGTATTGTTAGTTTCTGGACCTACAGGTAGTGGTAAAACGACGTCTCTTCACTCATTTTTACGAGAAGTAGAAGAGCCTGAAAAAAATCTTATTACGGTTGAGGATCCAGTTGAGTACAAAAGTGATCATATCTCTCAAATTCAAGTAAATGAAAAAGTCGGACTAACTTTTGCCTCTGCTCTGCGCTCTATATTGAGACAAGATCCAGATATCATTATGGTTGGGGAGATTAGAGATCTAGAAGTAGGCGAGATCGCTGTAGAGGCGGCACTTACAGGGCACATGGTTTTGTCCACACTTCACACAAATGATGCTCCATCAACGATTACAAGACTTTTAAATCCGAATTTCCATTCTCTGAAGTCCTAATTATTGAAAAAATGAAGCGAAAACAATTCTTCCAAACCAAAATAGTTATTCCTTAATCAAAGTGAATTTACTTTCGGGGATTCAAATATTTTAACAAACATTTTTATTTGAACTTCCATTGTAGTATT
>CAJYBF010000013.1 GCA_913064935.1 uncultured Mollicutes bacterium | reverse complement strand
TATTATATAGTACTTTAATTTTTTCACGTTATACTGTGTTATTTAGTTTATGATTACTATTTATTATAGTTTTCTCTCCATCTTGTGAATCCTTAATTGTTTCAATAACTTCGTTCTTTCCGCATGGATCTAGCATAGAAGTAGCTTCATCTAGAATAATAACTTCCGTATCCATTGCTAAAGTACCTGCAATTGCTACTCTTTGTTTCTCTCCACCGCTTAAATTGTGCGGTTCCTTGTTTAAGAAGTCATACATATTTACTTTCTTACTGTAAAAATCGATTCTTCTGTGCATTTCTTCTCTATCTAAACATTTGTTTTCTAACCCAAATGCAATGTCGTCCATAACCGTCGCTCCAACAAATTGATTATCAGGATTTTGGAAAACTATACTGATAGATTCCCTTACTTCATATTCGTTTCCTTCAACCAATTCTTTACCATTCACGTTGATAGAACCAGATGTCATTTTCAAAAGCCCAACTATAAATTTGCTGATCGTTGATTTCCCTGATCCATTATAAACAAGAATAGCATTCCATTCATCTTTTTGAATGTTTATATTTATATCTTTTAACACTAATCCGTCATCTTCATTATATAGAAATGATAAATCCTTAATTTTAATTATATCCATTATATAATACCATCCAATGTCTCATGGTCTCCACCAATTATTGATACTACAATGCTATGTGGAGCACATATTATTTTCCTAACTAACGAATTATACGTCATAGGACTTCTATGTACGCAGTTCAAGTCAGGGCAGTCTGCCTCAATCATGTCAACGTGACCATCCTTAGCTACAAATACATTATGACCGTCATAGTCCAGAGTAACAATTCTGTTTGTTATATCAATTAAGTAAAACATTTCTACAACTTTACCATCATATGTGACCTCAACGAAATAGTCCATCGTGTTGTCTTCTCTATGCTCTTTTTCTTCATCGTCCAAGTAGTATACGTCCACAAATTTTCTCATTTGATAAATGTTACCATCAACTATGTGGTAATAAATAGTTTGAGGATCTTCTTTTTCTTGATCGCTCAGTTTGCTAATAAATGAATTACGACTATTGACTTGCTCATAGACATTTTTGAAACTATTAACAAGTTTACCATCTTTAACTAAATCAGCAGCAGTCAGTACTTCTATTTCGTCTTCTAAATACTTATCTCCTAATTCATCTATATAGTATGTTAAGATTTTTTCCTCAACATATATTTTTTTTCCATCTTCTTCAATATAATAGCCAAAAAGGTTATGATTAATTGTCTCCCCGGAATTATTTCCGATTAATAGGTCCATGTTAAAAAAGCCAAAGATTGTTACAGCGATCATTAATACAAAAACAATTAATATTAGATCTCCTTTTTTCATAATTCCACTCCTAACCTATCTTTTATTATACCAAATTAAGTGTTACTTTAGTATAAATATCAATAAAATATTCATTATTATTGAATCGTAATTAAAAGAAAATCTTACTTTATCTATGATGCTTCATAGTTGTTGCTGAAATGACTTTTCCTATCTTGTTTAGAATAAAATCTACACTATCATCGTCGTTCAATAAGTCAAAGTCCTTTATATTCAATCTTAAAACGGGTGCATGATGAAAATTATCAATCCACTCCGTGTACCTTGCATGCAATGTTCTCCAGTATGAAATATCAGTTTCCATTTCCATTTTTCTACCCCTAGAATCAATTCTATCTAAAATATCCTCTAGATCTCCATCAATGAAGACTACTAAATCTGGATGAGGAAAGAATGGAGTTAATACCATTGCTTCGAATAACGATTTATAAGTTTCATAATCTTCTTCGCTCATAGTTCCATTCTCATAATTTAATTTTGCGAAAATATCAACATCCTCGTAAATACTTCTATCTTGAATGAAACCCCCGCCATGAGAGAACATTCTTTTCTGCTCTTTAAATCTCTCTGCTAAAAAGAACATTTGTAAGTGAAAACTCCATCTATTGAAATCGCTATAATATTTTTCTAAGTATGGGTTATCCTCAACTCTTTCGTATGATGTCATAAACCCCAACGATTCTGACAAAATTCTTGTAAACGTAGATTTCCCTACTCCTACCGTACCTGAGACTGTAATTACTGCATCACTTGGTATATTATACTTGTTCAAAACATCCTTCATATAGTCCTCCGAAATTGTTGTTTATTCTTAACATATATTAACATAAAAAGACTGATTTCTCAGTCTTTCTTTTTAAATAAAGTAAATCCGTTAACCTTTAGTATCCCTACTATAGCTACAGTGATTATTGCTGTTACTACAAATGGTAAAATAATCTGAACTATCTTAAGAATAACCCAAAATAACGCTGCGATTAATACTATATAAACTACTAACTTAACTACATCCTTAAACCCTTTGATTTTCATTACTTACGTACGGTGACGTCTTTCGTTTTATCCTTTTTACCAAAGTGATTAATCGCATAAACAACACCAAAACCTAGTAATATTAGAGGTAGTAAGCCAATCGCAATATGAAACAATATTGATACTACTAATCCTATTACAAATAACTTAAGTAAAGTTTTTAGTGTTTCCTCAACTCCATCAAATGAAATATACATAATTTTTTCTCCTATTTTTCTATTTCAGATTTTTCAGCAGATACATCTTTAAGTGATTTTGTTGTTCCTGTAATGTCTCCTGTCAACAATTCTACAGATACATCTTTTAAGGTCAATAACCCGCTTTTTGATATTAATTCTAAACTTTCAACAGATATATCCTTTAACGATTTAGGTCCACTTCCTATGTTGTATGAATGGTTCTTTCCATCCATATCCTTAATCGAAACTGGTCCATCCCCTAATTCCAATTTAACTTCATACGAATTAAGATCTCTAATATCTGTTGGTCCATCGCCAGCAACTATACTTACCTTATCTGCGCTTATATCTCTTGCGATCATTGCACCCGATTCAGTGACTATCTCTATACTATCAGAAGAAATATCTCTTATAGATAATTCCGCTTTACAATTTAAATTCAAACTTTTACAGGTAATATCCCTACCATCTAGAGGACTAATTCCTTCAGTTACAGTGATTTCATCTACCTCTAAGTCTTTTAATACAAGAGGGCACTCACTATCTATAGTCAATTTCATTATGCTATCTGGAACCAATATTCTCATTCTTTTAGCTTCAGAATATCTTATATTTGATTCAGCTACAGTTACATCTAATTTACCATCTTTAAATGCCACAGTGCATTTCATCGAAGTCGGTAACGATTTAACAACTAGATTATCATTATCGTGACTTACCACTTCTACTTTCAATTTTTTAGGATTACTATCAGTAATTTTAACTTCCAGTCCTTTTGATGTAACATCAGTTGATTCCACTTTAGAGTTATCAAATCGCATCGAGAAGATAGCTGCTGACTCTCTAAAGTTTATATCTTTTATCCTTCCAGCAGACTCTTGAACTTTTTCGAGTGCCTGATTAAGTTTATCCTTGAAATCCACTTTGTTAAACGTTCCTCTAACAATTTCCATTGCAGAATGTATTTTATCATTAATTTCCTGCATTCTCTCAGAGTCAATTACCGTTTCGTATCCCATCTTAACTGCTGATACTTGCTCATCTACGAAATCCTTTAACCCATCTGATTTAGGTTTGATGCCTAACTCATCGTTAGCTGTAGCTGCTATTTCCTCTGGAGTTTCCAAAATTGCGATAACTTCCTCTTCAGTTGCACCATCAGCAATGGCTTCTTTGAAATATGATTCGTATTCTTCAATTAGAGAATTCCTGTCTTCAGTGCTAACTCGAAGCAGACTCTTTAATTTTTCTAAAAACTCTTGTTTTCCCATTATTTTTTCCCTCCTATTAATTTATTAACTTTAATACTAAAGCTTTCCCATTCCTTCTTAAGCAAGAATAAACGTTCTTTCCCTACACCAGTTAGAGTATAATACTTTCTCGTTGGTCCGTCAGTACTAGCTCTTTCATAAAGTTCTAATGCTGAATCTTTTGTTAATCTTCTAAGCATAGTATAAATAGTACTCTCTCCTACTCCTAGTGTTTTTGATAGGTTCTTTACTAATTTGTATCCGTAAGTGTCTTCTTTGTTAAGTTCATTTAAAACACAAACTTCTATGATTCCTTTTTTGAATTGAGTATCCATTTACTTCTTCCTTTCATTTCTGTTTACAAGTGATTCTATACCACTTAAACAAGTTTCACTTATTTCTTCGACTACATCGTATATTTTGCTAATGACTCCAGATTCCTCTATCTTATCTATACATTTCTCAGCCGCTTTGTTTAGCGACTTAAGAGCTTTTTTTCCTTGTTCAACCACATCTTCAATGCAAAATCCATCTATAAAATCGTTGGTCTTTTCCTTGAAATTGTCCTTGTTGCACATACAGTCACACTCCTTTTTTACTACTTCCTATCACGTTGTAGCGTATATAAAAAAATAATTCGCTATCTCCTATAGTGCTATAGTACACTACCATTATATTCCAGTACCTCCTATAATGCAATAGTAAATCCATGTTTATTGAAATTTAATTTTATAATTAAGGTAATTTACCACAATGTAATAGTCAATTATTGAATAAAGGAATAGTATAACTAGGCACTAATTATGAAATAGAAATTATCAATCGAATACTATAAGATAGGAGGGGGGAAAGATTATGAGTGGATCTATGGGACACGGAAACCAATACGCATTAATATTAGTTTTATTTATACTGTTAGTAATTATAGGGACAGCATGGCAATGCTGTTAGTAAAGTAAAGGTAAAAAAAGATTATGAATAAATCATAATCTTTTCATTAGTCTTCGATTAAGTCCATTTTTTCAAGTAGCATCTCTCCTGCTTTCAAAATACTTTCTCCAGTTTGTTTCATCTTCTTAAGATTGAGAAGTATTGGAATTGATGCTTGAACAAGAACAATCATCAATAAGAAAGCTGTAGTGCTTAACTGACCAATTTGAACTTGGAATGCTTCACTTAGATATATTAAACAAACTGCACTTGAAAATAGCATTGATAGGAAAAGAACTTGCCTATAGAAATTAAATGGTTGGCAGAAGATATAAAGCATTATAAGTCCTGTAACCAAAGTGGTGATTGCTGAGATTGTTGACACTTCAAAGTCAGTAAGTCCCATTGGATCTTGAACTGCATATAGAATTACTATATTCAAGAATACGACAATCGAGCCCGGTAAGGCCCTTTTTATTGCTTTTGGCATAAACTTACCTGACACTTTACTTTTATTAGACTCCAGCGCTAACATAAACGCTGGAATACCAATTACAAATAATTCAATTAATGTCATTTGAATTGGTCTAAACGGATAAGGTTTATTAACTACAAATGTTAATAGAACTAGCATAAGTGAGTAAACTGTCTTCATTAGAAACAATGAAGCAACTTTTTCAATATTATTGATTACTCTTCTACCCTCTTTAACTACCCTAGGCATTGAAGAGAAATTACTGTCCATTAGAACTAACTGTGAGACATTTCTTGCGGCTTCGCTTCCTGATGCCATAGCAATTGAAACATCGGCAGATTTAAGAGCTAGAATGTCATTAACTCCATCTCCAGTCATACCCACTTTTTTTCCTTGGCTTTTTAAAGTTTCAATTATAAGTTTCTTTTGATCAGGCACAACTCTACCAAAAACAGTAAATCTTGATGCCGCATCAACAACTTCTATATTTGAATTTCCTTTCAAAGATATGCAGTTTCTTGCATCATGGACACCAGCACTTTCGGCGATTTCAGCCACGGTAGTAACGCTGTCTCCTGAGATTACCTTTATATCTACATCATTATCATAAAAATACTTCAATGTTTCGTGCGCATCAGAACGAACATTGTCATCCATAACAATTAAAGCTTCTGGGAAAGTCTCTCCAAAAAATCCAGACTTGCTTAAGACCGCTCTTGTTGATGCAAGTGCCAGAACTCTTTTTCCCTTAGAAGTATATTCTTTTATTTGTTCGCTCATAGATTCATCAATATCAAGTACAAATTCGGGTGCTCCTAATACAAAAGTTCCGACTCTTCTAAAACTTACAGCGCTGTATTTTCTTTTAGAAGAGAAAGGTACTGTCATAATAGGTTTATAATGATCCTCTGCTCCAAAATGCTTTTTAAGTCCTAGAGAAGTGATATCCGATTCATTTAAATGATACAGCATTGAAGAAACGACTCTGTTATTTCTTAGTTTATTCTTTCCAGTTATAAACTCTTCAACTCTCATAGTTCCGTCAGTTATAGTACCAGTTTTATCTAGACAAAGAACATCGACTCTAGCTAACATTTCAATAGAGTAAAGATCTTGTACTAAAGCCTTTTTTTTAGCCAATCTCATACTACTTACAGCTAAGGCTATAGATGTCATTAAATAAAGCCCCGCAGGAATAATCCCAATAACACTCGCTGCCGTCTTAACGACAGTCTCTGCGTAGGATAGCCCTAGGTTAATATTATTGATATAAGAAAATATACCTAGTGGTACTATGATTAGTGCGACTACCTTTATTAAAACATTTAACGTACCAAGGATTTCAGATGTAGGCTTACTCATCTTCTTCCCTTCTTTAGTTAATTTACTAGCGTAAGTACTTTTGCCGCATGCTATAACGTGAGCATAGCAGTTCCCACTGACAACATATGACCCAGCTAGGATATCTGCGTCTTCATTTTTAATTACTACATCAGACTCACCAGTCAATAAAGATTCATTAACTTCAATGCTACCTTTTAAGATAACTGCATCAGCTGGAATTTGCTTTCCAGAAGAAAGAAATATTATATCATCCAGAACTACATCTTCTGATAAAATCATAAACTCTTTTTTGGATCTTACAACAGTAGCAGTTGGTGCATTCATTATAGATAGTTTATCTATAGTCTGTTTTGCTCTTATCTGCTGATAAATACCAATGGCTAGATTTGTAAGTACTACAGACATGAATACCAAATCTGAATACGCTTCTACTAAAATCAGCCATGTAGCTAGTCCAAAAAATATTATATTAAAAAAAGAGAAAACGTTGCTAAAAACAATCATAAAATAACTTTTAGAAATCACATGAGTGTGATTTGTAAGTTTTTGTGACTTTCTTTTTTCAACTATCTCATTACTTAATCCTTCAGTTATACTAGTGTTATATCTTTCGATATTTGCCATAATAATACCCCAAATTTCTACAAATTATACATATGAATTTTACCATATTTTTCTATAAAGATAAATGAGGGATTTTAACATTTGCCGCTAAATATCACAAAATATGATATAATTTTACTTCAAGGAAACACATTTTTTTTCAAGCTTTTATTTATAATTTAGTATGGGGGGATTTCTATGCAGTTCATCTCAAGACTGGGGATGGTCAATTTAGGTTCGTTTTTTAGCGGGTCGAGAGGAATAGATGATTCAATCTTATCATTCATCATTCCTTATTTACTTGTAATCACTTTTGTTACTCTAGTTATTGTTTTTAGAAAAGCGTTATGTAACTATAAACATGAAAAAGTTGTAAGATACTCGATAGTAACATTCGCTATGATTACCGAACTTATTTTCTTCTGGTGGATGTTCACCACAGAGGCTCATTATTCATTTAAGGAATTTTTTGTCGATAAGTCCATGCTTCCTATTCACGCATGTGCTATGGCACTTTGGTTAATGGTATATGCGGGATATACGAAAAATCAAAAAGTATTCAGAATTGGTTTTTATCTAGCAATAATGGGGCCACTGCTTACATTATTTGCTGGTACTGTCGATTACTCACTAGACCGGTTTAGATACTGGCACTTCTATCAAGGTCACATCAATACATTCGTGATTGCTCACTATCTTATGTTTGTTAATAAACTTAAGATTAGCAAAGGTGATTGGAAAAGAGCTACAATCTTTGTATATATAATTGCAGTGTTCTTAGCCATTCCAATTAATGCTATAACAGGAAGCGATTACTTATATGTATATAACACTCATGGGTCACCATTTGAAATTATAGAAAATTGGGTATTAGCGCTTGCTGCAGCTGCTTTAATGATTATTATACTGTTTAGATTAATTGAATATATTTACTTAGAAAAAAACAAACTCGATTAAGAGTTTGTTTTCATTTTACCATCCCAATTTTTCAATATCTCTTTTACACTTCTAACCATTTCTCTGTAAAATTCTGAGTTTGTTTTCCTAGCATAAAACATCTGAGCAAAATTATCCGCTTCGTAAATGTTATTTTCAGTAAATCTTTTCTCTCTATTTGCAAACATTTTCTTGAGTGATGATTCATCTAGTCTAGAATATTTATTTTCAAAAACCATAAACTCGTTATCGAACCTCGAGATTTGAGTCTTCTTAAAATCATCTGGATAATACCCCATTGTTAACATTGCGATTGGGAATACAAAATCAGGAAGTTCAAGCATCTCTTTATGTATTTCATAACTTTCCATTATGTCTCCTATGTAGCAACTACCTATTCCTAAGGACTCTGCTGCGATAACGCCATTTTGAGCGGCACACATTGAATCTTCTATGGCAATCATTAGATCACTCATCTGTGGTGTAGAGTATTCTAAATTGTGTCTTTTACAATACTCCTCGCATCCTTCAAGTTGATAATAGTCAAACCACTTTTGCAAATCAGCAAATATGAGCATGACTACCGGTGCATTAGCTATGAACTTCTGATTATCGCATGTAACACTCAATCTTTGTTTAATCGATGAATCCTTTACAAGAATTATCGAATACATTTGCATATTCCCGGCGGTTGGCGCTCGCTTCATTGACTCTATGATAATGTCAAGTGAAGCAGAATCGACCTCTTTTTGCTTGTATCTTCTTAGCGAAACCCTATTGTTGATAACTTTAATTACTTCATTCATAGTATCCTCCTTCGCACAACTTAGGTGATTTGGTCTATAATTAGAAACTCCTGTCGTAAACATATTCACATGAACATTATTATAATTATATCATTTTTCATATATTGTAGAATAGGCAATTTAAATGATAGTGTAAACTGGGTGTGGGATGCATAAAAAAAAGAAAACCCTTATAATGAAGTTGCGAAACAAACATTTCTAAGGAGGTTTTCCAACTTTATGATAGCACAAAAATATAAAGAATTCATTAACCATTTAATCGAACAGGTAAAACAAGAGTATTTGATGAACCTTAATCACCCCAACGTAAAGTACATAGATCTCATAGAATCTTTTAGTAAGTCCTTCTTTGATATTCAGCGAAGAGCGATTGCTTCATATCTAGAAAAGATGGACCTTGAGTTTAGGAACTCTCCAGGTAGAACTCTTCATTATCATGTTAAGAAAAATGAATACAGAAATCTAGCTACCAGATTTGGAAGCATCAGATTCAAACGTACAGTATATATTTCTACTTACACTGGAAAGTGTTATATTCACGTTGATAGAGAGTTAGGATTAGTCAAATATGATTTATATGATCCCGATGTTAAAGGTATGATACTAGAATCTGCAGCTGAACATGGTGAAGCTAAAGCTGGTAGAATTATTACTTCTATCATCAATAAATGTTTTAAAGGTGTTAATATATCAAGACAACTGGTAAGAACTATAGTTAATACTTCAAAACTATCAGAACCTAAGGTAAACAATAAGTTAGTAACTGACACTTTATACGTTATGGCAGACGAGTTGTTTGTTTCTACACAAAGAGACGATAAGGACCTATTTGTTAAGCATGTCGTCGTTTTTGACGGGTATAAACGCAAAGGAAAGAGATTAATGCTTACAAATAAACATGGAATCACTACTGTGGGTAGAGGGCTATCTACAAAGGTTTTAAATTATATTGTAGACTCTTATGATATTGAAAAGATAAGTAAAGTGTATGTAATGGGAGATGGTGCTGGATGGATTAAATCCTTAAGAGAACACTTAATTTTTAACAGATCAACTACGATATACGCACTAGATAAGTTTCACTTCAAACAGGCTTTAAGGCACATAACTGTGGATGATGATTTAAGAGAGATTGTAAAAAGCTACATACTAAATGACAGAATAAACGACTTCAACTTTGTGGTAGATTACTTAATTGAGCTCTATCCTCATCGAGAGGAAGTACTGAGTATAAAAAGAAATTACATGTTAAACAATCTTGCAGCGATTAAGAACATGTACAATTATAGATTATCTTGTTGTATGGAATCACAGATTTCGCACAACTTAGCTGAAATATATACATCCAGACCAAAAGGTTTTAGTAGGAAGCATTTTGCTAAAAGGTTAAGATTGAGGATGTTATTCAAAAACAAACATAATATTAAGGAATTATACTTAAACAATTTACACACTAAAAAGATAATTGATATGAACCAGGTAAGATTGAATCATTCGTTATTTGATCATTCAGTTAAAGAAACAGTTTCATTCACTAATAATAAGCATGCTTCGATCAAATTGAAGTACTTAACACACTAAAAAAAGAAACCCAACTTCAAGAATTAGATTTCTTTCAAATTAAAATCCCACAAACTCTTTACTCTAAGATTTGATGATGGTGTAAAATAGACGTAGGATGCATAAAAAAAAGGACTCAATGTCCTTTCGGTCTATAAATAGAACCATATGGACTTTTGAGCTCACTCTTTTCCCTATATGTCACTAATGTAGATAGATCTTTATAAGTCTTTGCAAGTATGTATATGCAATTTCATACTAGTAGTAAAAATGATAAACAATTAGTAAACGAAATAAGTATATAAAAAAAAATTGAGAAAATAATCTCAATTACTGAACTTCTTTAATAAAAGCTGACAGAATTGAAACTATTTTCTCTTGTTTTAAATCCAAGGAAAATTCCTGCGTTTAAATACATTAATCATTAAAATATTACTGTTATAAAAGAGGATTTTAATCCCTCAATATATTTATATTAAATTTAAAGAATAACTTTATTATTTCTTTTTGCTAG
>CAJYBF010000012.1 GCA_913064935.1 uncultured Mollicutes bacterium | reverse complement strand
TTATAAAAAAAAAAAACAATTTAGAACATCGAATGTACACATTAAAAAAAAATTGGCTCTCCTTTCGTTTACCCACCTTATTTAATTTACTTTAGTTCTCTTCCCCTAACTTTCTTACCACCTTTGTTTATTTCTTTTTCCCTAATCACAAAATCTCTTGCTTTCCGTTTGTTTTCTTCTACCATACTTAAGTGTAATTCCTCTAGCTTGCTAGTTGCTTCTTCTAATGAATCAGCAACAGCAGCTTCTTGAGCTATTACAGTCACAATATTGTAACTTTGCTCAACAACTCCACCTCGTACTGCAACAAACGTTTCTTTTCCTTCTACTCTTAATTTCACATGACCTTCATCTAAAGTACTGACTACTGGAATGTGGTTCTCAAGAATTACATACTCCCCCGCACTTGATCTGATTAAAATCATATCAATGTCACTCGAGTATATCTCACCTACCGGAGTCGCAATTGAAACTTTCAACATAACAATTACCTCCTACTTCTGCATTTCCGCAGCTTTTTTTAGTACGTCTTCAATAGTACCTTCAGATCTAAATGCTTCTTCAGGTAAATCATCATATTTACCTTCTAGGATTTCTTTAAATCCTTTAATTGTATCTTTAACAGGAACATAAGAACCTGGTTGACCAGTAAATTGTTCAGCAATATGAGTGTTTTGAGATAAGAATAATCTTACTCTACGCGCTCTATGTACTAATAACTTATCAACTTCACTTAACTCATCCATACCCAAGATAGCAATGATGTCTAATAATTCATTATATCTTTGAATAGTTTCCTGAACTCTACGAGCTATATCAAAATGTTCAATCCCAACAATCTCGGGTGATAAAGCTCTTGAAGTAGAAGCCAATGGATCTACCGCAGGATAAATTCCTTCAGATGCTAACTTACGACTTAAGTTAGTCGTTGCATCTAAATGGATAAATGTAGTAGCTGGTGCTGGATCTGTATAATCATCTGCCGGTACGTATACCGCTTGGATTGAAGTGATAGACCCTTTTTTAGTAGATGTAATTCTTTCTTGAAGTTTACCCATCTCTGTAGCTAAAGTTGGTTGGTAACCAACGGCACTTGGCATACGACCTAGTAACGCTGAAACCTCTGAACCAGCTTGAGTGAAACGGAAAATATTATCAATGAAGAATAAAACATCTTGACCTTCATCATCACGGAAATGTTCAGCCATGGTTAAACCAGTCAAGGCAACACGCATACGCGCACCTGGTGGCTCATTCATTTGACCGAAAACCATTGCTGTTTTAGCAATAACTCCTGAATCAGTCATTTCATGATATAAATCATTACCTTCACGAGTTCTTTCCCCTACTCCAGCGAATACTGAAATACCACCATGTTGTTGTGCAACATTGTGTATTAACTCTTGAATCATAACTGTTTTACCAACTCCGGCACCACCGAATAATCCGATTTTACCACCCTTAATATAAGGTGCTAGTAAGTCTACAACTTTCACTCCTGTTTCTAATATCACGATTTCACTTGATAGATCAGCTAATTTTGGTGCTGGTCTATGAATACTAGATCTTGGAACGTCTTTTGAAACGTCACCTTTTCCATCGATTGGTCTTCCTAATACGTTAAAGATTCTCCCCAGAGTTTCTTCACCAACTGGCGCTTGAATAGTGGCACCAGTGTCTTGAACTTCCATACCACGCACTAAACCATCTGTTGAATCTAGCGCAATAGTTCTTACAATGTTATCTCCAAGATGTAAAGCTACTTCTAATGCTAAGTCAATCTTAACATCTCTTTTTTCATCCGAAATAACATATAAGGCATTATTAATTTTTGGTAGTTGTGTATCAAACTTCACATCTACAACAGGTCCTAAAACCTGAATAACATGTCCAATGTTCATATTTACCTCCTTATTCAACAGCGTTAGCTCCACCGATTATGTCTGTTAATTCTAATGTAATTGAAGCTTGTCTCGCACGGTTATAAAACAACTGTAATGTTTCAACTATTTCTATAGCATTATCAGTTGCACTTTGCATCGCAGTCATTCTTGCTGCATGCTCACTTGCTTTTGCATCTAGTAATATACCATATACTATATCTTCCACATACATAGGTAACACACTGTCGATAATCGCTTGTGCACCACCTTCAAATTCATATAAACTTAATTCAGTAACTTCTTTTTGTTCTACTGGTAAAAGTGTTTTTATGTTAATTTCTTGAACCATTGTATTTATATAATGATTATAGTAAACAACAATCTTATCTACTTCACCATCCGTATACATTTGAATAACTTTATCACAAATCTCTCTTACCTCAAAGAAAGTTACATCGTCTTTAACATGAATTGATTTTTCATTTATAACTTTGTAGCCATTGTTTGAAATAAAACTGTGAGCTTTATTTCCAACCGTTACAACTACTGCTTCATGATCAATTTCTTTATAATCAGCAGTAAATTGTTTTAATACGCTTGAATTGTATCCACCAGCTAATCCTCTGTCAGAAGTAACTAGTATATAAGCAACTTTTTTGACTTCTCTTTTTTCAAGCATTGGATGACTTACATCAATTCCTTTTCTTGAAGTGATGTTCGCAACTATGTCAGCAATTTTATCCATGTAAACAGAAAATTGTTTAATAGTTCTTTCAGCTCTTTTCATTTTACTTGCTGAAACCATATTCATTGCTTTAGTAATTTGAGAAGTTTTTGTGGTAGCATCAATTCTCGCTTTTATATCTTTCATTGAAGCAGCCATAATCGTCCACCTCTCTAAACAAATGTTTTCATAAATGCTTCAATAATAGCATTCATGTCTGATTTGTCTGCTGGTTGTCCAGTTTCTTGAATCTTACTAGCAACCGCTTTTGCATCTTTATTACTTTCTAGATATTCATATAACTCAGATTCGAATCTTTTAATATCTACAACTTCAATAGAATCAATGTATCCCGCACCCAGTGCATAAAGAACAAATGATTGTTGAGCTACAGATAAATGAACGTGTAATCCTTGTTTTAATACTTCAACAGTTCTTTTACCACGTTCCAGTGATGCTTTAGTCGCATCATCTAAATCTGATCCAAACTGCGTAAATGCTTCTAACTCACGGTACGAAGCTAAATCTAAACGTAAACTACCAGATACTTTCTTGATAGCCTTAGTCTGTGCAGCTCCCCCAACTCTTGATACTGATAATCCTGCATCGATTGCTGGTCTAACACCTGAGTAGAATAAACTTGATTGCAAGAATATTTGTCCGTCAGTAATAGAAATTACATTTGTAGGAATATATGCTGCGATATCTCCAGCTTGAGTTTCAATGATTGGTAAGGCAGTAATACTACCTCCACCTAATTCATCATTTAACTTAGATGCGCGTTCTAATAATCTACTATGTAGATAGAATACATCACCAGGATATGCTTCACGTCCTGGAGGTCTTCTTAGAAGTAAAGATAACTCACGGTAAGCTACCGCATGTTTACTTAAATCATCATAAACAACCAAAACATGTTTTCCACTATACATAAATTCTTCAGCCATAGTTACTCCAGCATATGGTGCTAAGAATAATAATGGTGAAGGTTGTGATGCTGATGCAGTTAAAACTATAGTATAGTCCATTGCTCCAGCTAGTTCTAATGTCTCAACAACATTAGCAACAGTTGATTCTTTTTGTCCTATAGCTACATAAATACATATAACATCTTTACCTTTTTGATTAATGAATGTATCAATTGTAACTGATGTTTTACCAGTCTGGCGGTCACCAATGATTAACTCACGTTGACCACGTCCGATTGGAACTAATGCATCTAATACTTTAATACCTGTTTGTAACGGTTCATGTACAGATTTTCTAGCCATAACTCCAGAAGCTTTTCTTTCAACTTCACGAGTTTTCTTAGCGTTAATCGGACCTTTACCATCTACAGGTAATCCTAATGGATTAATAACTCTACCAATTAATTCCTCACCAACAGGAACTTGTAGGATGCGACCAGTGCATTTTACTACATCGCCTTCTATAATGTCTGTTGACTCATCTAATAGAATCGCCCCAACATGATCTTTTTCTAAGTTTAACACCATTCCAAAAACACCATTAGGGAATTCTAATAACTCACCACTCATTGCATCATCTAAACCATGAACAAGTGCGATACCGTCACCAACACGGATTACAGTACCAACTGAGTCAGTCTTTAATTGCTTAGAGTAACTTTTAATTTGTTCTTTAATCAGAGAGCTAATTTCTTCTGCTCTAATCTTTGACATTTTCAATCACCCCGATCTACATCAAATTTGATTTAAGATCATCTAAATTCGTCTTCAAGGTAGAGTCAATGACTTTACCTTCGAATTCTAGACGAATTCCGCCTAGTACTTTTTTATCTAAAGTAGCGATAATCTCAATATTCTTATTATATTTCTTCTTTAAAAGGTTTTTAAGTTCATCAACTTTATCATTAGATAAAGTTGTCGCGCTAAAAACATTAACTACCATTGTGTTTAATGATTTTTTAATCAAAACCACAAACTCATCATAAACATCAAGTAAAACTTCAAATCGTCCATTATCGATTAGTACATAGCAAAAATGCAGCATGTCTTTATCAAACGATTTTAAAATGTTACTTAGTATTTCTTTTTTCTCTTTAACTGATACTTGTGGATGAGCAATGATTTTGATAATTTCCTCATTACTTATAATAGCTTCAGTTAAACTTTTAAACTGTTCTTCAAATATGTTTAGTTTGTTAAGTTCATCACCGTGTTGAAATAATGCTAGTGCATACTCAGTACTAAGCATTTTTTTCTACCTCTTTCATGAATCCTTTAACAACGTCATCATGTTTTGAAGAATCAATTTCTTTTTCAATAATTTTTTCAGCAACTTGGAAAGCTACTGTTACGATCTCATTCGATATGTTATCGCGAGCTTTTTGATATTCAACATCAATATCTTCAAGCGCTCTACTTAAACGATTTGCTGCTTCCTGTTCAGCCTCAACAACAATGCGAGTTCTTTCACTCTCTCCTCTACCACGAGAAGCCTCGACTATGTTTTTAGCTTCATTTTTAGCTTCTGCTAATTTTTCTTCTAACTCTACTTTAATTTGATGAGCATTTGAATTAGCATTTTTCGCTTCTTCTAAATCATTAGAAATGATTTCTCTACGCTCTTCTAAAAGATTTGTTATAGGTTTCCAAAGAAATTTAAAAACTACAGCAAACAGGATAAATGTCGCAAGTAACTGCATTCCGATTTGTCCAGGGTCTATTGCTAAACCATCTTCAACAAGTCGTGGAATCGTTTCTAAAAACTTATCCATATAAAGCCTCCTAATTTCTTATTATTTACCCATTAAGATAAACGCGATTACTAATGCATAAAGACCTGTAGTCTCAGCCATCGCTTGACCAACGATCATTGTAGTCATAATTTTACTTTGAGCTTCAGGTTGTCTACCAACAGCTTCTGCTGCTCTACCTGCTGCCATACCTTGTCCAATACCAGCACCGATACCAGCGATCATCGCTACACCTGCTCCTAACATTGCCATTCCTGAAACGAAACTTGCATTATACTCTCCAGCTAATAATAATAATTCCATTAATTTTTTCCTCCTAATATTTTATTGTTCCTCTAGATCTAATTGTCCAGAGATAAAAATAGTTGATAATAATATAAATACAACTGCTTGGATTAATCCGAAGAATACATCGAAAATACCATGTAATACTGGGGTAACTACAAATGCCAAGTTACCTAAAACTCCATATACTAGTCCGGTGATACTTAATCCTGAAAAGATATTACCAAACAAACGTAAACTAAGTGCTATTGGTGTTGCAAACTCTCCAATAATATTTAGCGGTAACATCGGTGCAATAGGTTCCATAAAACCTTTAGCATATTTCTTGAATCCTTTGCTTAAGATACCACTTATGTGAATTAAAAAGAATGTAATTAGAGCTAAAGCAAATGTAACACTTACACTAGCTGTAGGTGGTCTCAATCCAAATAATCCTGACGTGTTACTAAATACTAGAAATAATCCTAGCGTCAAAATATATGGAGCATAAAACTTCCAATACTTACCGAAATTTTCTTTGCAGAAGCCATTTACGAAATCTACAACAATTTCTAAGAACATTAAAATTCCCTTTGGTGAATCTGTGGGGTTCAATTTTCTTATCCTTAATCCAAGTATCATTATCACGATTGATAAAATTCCAACTATCAATAATGACGAATATATTGAAGGTGCAAATATTGTTTCAAAGATTGTTATTTTCACTCATTCCCCCCCTTTGTAATTAAAATATATATAACCATAACTATTTTCACCGATAACATCCCTACAAAAGCAAAGATGAGATCAAATCTATCATTAAACGCAACACTTACCATAATACCTAAATAAATTACATATCTAAGTCCTTGTTGCATCATCAAATAACGCATTCTATCGTGTTCAGGTTTTTCCAATGCACTTCTTACTGCTTTACTCATTAACGAGAAATTCAGTAAACTTGTAACCAACCCTAACGCAAAACTAATAGCCCATGTATAACCTAGTACACCCTCACTTTCACCTAAGAGAGTATAGTTGTTATAAACACTTGGTACATTTCCTATAAAAAATATTGCGAGCGAAATTACAATCCCATATGCCCAAACAAACGGGATAACTCTGTAATCAATATTATTATTCTTCATTTTTACCACCATATCTGTAAACAAATAATGCAAACGTAACAAGCCCGATAAATATACCAGCGATTCCTAGAGCTCCACTAAATGTATTTCCAGTGTCATATTTTAAATCTAACTTACTTCCAAAATAAACACCTAGTACCACTAACGCAACAGTTTGCATTAGGTACTGTGTTACTATCGCATACAATTTGAAACCTTTTCTCATTTTCATTACTTAGTACCAAATAGTCTATCTCCACAGTCACCTAGACCTGGAACTATATATCCTACTTCATTTAACTTTTCATCTAATGCTGCTAAATAAATATCAACATCAGGATGTAAACGTTGGATTCTTTTAACCCCTTCAGGAGCTCCTACTAAACCTACAAATCTTATATCTTTTGCCCCTCTTGATTTTACTGCATTGATAGCTGCATCAAGCGACCCTCCAGTTGCTAGCATAGGATCTACTATTAAAACTGAACTTTCAGGTAATTCTTTCGGAAACTTAGCATAATACTCGTGTGGTTCCATAGTTTCTTCATCTCTATACATTCCAATATGTCCAACTTTAGCAGTTGGGATCAATATTTGAATACCTTCAACCATCCCTATACCAGCTCTTAGGATTGGAACGATAACTACTTCTTTCGCTAATACCTTGCAAGTAGTACTTGTTATTGGTGTTGTTACAGAGATTTCCTTTGTAGGTAAGTCTCTAGTAATCTCATAAGCCATTAGCCCTCCAACTTCATTTACTGCTTGTCTGAAAAGTCTTGTACCAGTTTCCTTATTTCTTATGATAGATAATTTATGGTCAATCAATGGATGATCGACAACGACTAATTTACTCATTATTGACTCCTCTCAATCATATTAATTCTATTTATATGTCTACCGCCTTCAAACTCAGTTGATAACCAAATCTTGGTAATTTCTAGAGCTAACTGGTGATCAATGATTCTTCCACCCATTGCTAGAACATTTGAGTCATTATGCAGTCTAGTAAATTCAGCACTTTTTGTGTCATGCACCAAAGCGCATCTGATACCTTTTACTTTGTTAGCAACAATACTTACTCCAATTCCAGTGCCACAAATTAAAATACCTCGGTCAAACTCACCCGAAGCAACTTTATCAGCGACAATTCTCGCGAAAATAGGATAATCTACACTCTCAGTAGAATAACATCCAAAATCATTATACTCATAATTTCTCTCATCTAAATATTCAACGATTTTTGTTTTTAACTCGTAACCGCCGTGGTCACATCCGATTGCTATTTTCATTAATATACCTCAAAAGAAATTTTATCATAATTTGTATGTACTTTCAATTTATACGAGTAACTTTTTTGACAAAAAACACAAAAATGTAAGCATTATCAGTACAGTAGAACATATGTTACGGTTCATGTTGAAATTGAAGACGATTAGTATTTTATTCCATACAGAGGCAAGAATTGTATTTGTCTTATTCCTATGTTGCCTATAATACTGCTAAATATGTGAATAGTAAAGAAAAATAGAGTGTATGTGCCTACTTACTCAGGCAACAATTCTATTATGCTCCTATCAAAAGCAATCCAAAAAAAAATACGACTAATAAGTCGTACTTGCTTATATTCTACAAAGCATTATGTTAGCATCTTTGTATTTCGAATCTAAAAAGTTTTCCTCATCTATAATAAAAGTCGATTTGTCTACTTTATCAAATCCTAACTCACCAAAGAACTTTTCTATCTCCTCTTTGTTTATTACTGAAAATAAAGAATCAATTTGACTATCTCTCGCGGATTCAATAACGTCATTTAAGAGCTCAAGGATGTGATCATTTGAAATGATACTCTTGAAAATAAAATATCTTATCAAACCATATGACGTAAACTTCTCATATGATAATAAACCAAGAATTTTGTCATCATCGAAAAGAACTGATGCATTATTCACAACTTCATCATCTATTTTATCAACTGATGGAATGTTTTCTAAAAACTCTATTACATTCCTCTTAATCTCTAGTCCTTCTTCTGAACTTACTCTTTTAATATTATACATTATATCCCCCTTGTAAAAGATATTAATGTAATCATAAAAATATGTCCTTGAACTTCTCGTATAAATAAGACTTGTACACCACATTACCACCATTTGTTACAGAGTCAGGATATAGGATACACCAATAATTTTCTCCATACCCTTCTCCCAAGGTAATAACTAATGAATTGTAATCTCCACTTGGCATCACATTGCCATTTATTGATTTAGTAGGAAAATGATTAATTCCATAAGCGATAGTAAATTCATAGTCCGTATCCTTTATATTTGATTTCACTATGTTTTCAATCAACTGGGAGTTATTATTTATATATTCTATCTTATTATCCTCCACATTGGATAACACTTCAAGTAACTCCTTTTTTAGAGAAGTTTTTATTGATTGGTCTAAAACCGAATCGCTATTAGCGATTATTCTTAATCTAAACTCCTCTTCCTTCACATTACTCATTAACATAATAGGCAAGAATAGAAGTAGAATAAACATATATTTCATAAAAAAACACCTGCCTCAAGGATAACTTGTCCAGATGTTTTTTAATCTATTCGTTTTTTTCTAATATTTGGAAATTCTTTTTGTAATTCCTTAAATGATATTGTTCCTTCTCGAAGTATCGTAGGAGGATCTGTTGAAATATCCACTACTGTAGATGCAATATTACCACTTTTCACTTTATTTGTAACAACGTAGTCGATATCAAATTTAAGTACCTCTTGTAGTTCTTCAGCACTACTTTCTCCAGAGAAATTTACGCTAGTAACCGCTAAGGGTCCAAACTTCTTTAATATTTCTAGAGCTATTTTACTTTTTGGAATTCTTATCCCAACTGTATCTAGTCCACCCGTTACTTTACTATTGATATTCTTCTTCTTAAAGACAAATGTAATCGCACCAGGCCAAAATTTATCTACTTTTCCAAGTAAGTCTACATCACTAACCAAATCATATAGTTCATCCACACTAGATATGAGAACAGCCAATGGCTTAGAGTAATCCCTCTTTTTCAAAGAGTAGATTTTCTCGATAGCTTCCAAATCTGATATCATTGCGCCAACACCAAACACAGTGTCTGTTGGAAAAGCGATAGTTCGCCCTTTTAAATCAAGAGATCCTATCTCATTAATATTTATTTTCCTCATTAGCAGTTCTTATCAATGTATTCTCGATATTCCTTTTTGGAAATCATCCCAGCTTTGTAAAGATTTTTTATGTTATCAAGTGATTCCATAGAGCTGTGATCTAAAGATGAACCTACCAAGTTTGTATCCTCTGTTACGCATTGATCTTTTTGGGAATATTTGCTTCCAATGCTTGGAACAGTTGGTCTAATATTAGACTTATCAGTTCTATTTGTCATCACAACTTGATTTCTATCTGAATTACTTCTTGTAATAGTTGGAGTTGAAGAATTGCGAACTTTGAATTTTCTGAAAAGCCACAATATTCCAATAATAATCCAAATGTTTCCGAGTATAAAACCTAATATACTATCCATAATTATCCTCCGTTGACTATAATAGTCATTCTATCTTTGCCTTGTAAATCTTTAAATAATCGTATGTCCGAATTAGGAAAATATGTTCTAGCTAAATCTTCCATTTCTTTTCCTTTATCGTAAGCGTGTTCAAAAGCAATAATATTTTTCTTGTTTAGAATGGTATTCGCATTCATAAGAATTTGTCTATAAAACTTCAATCCGTCTTCTCCACCGAACAGCGCTACGTGAGGTTCATTATCTAAAACCAATGAATCCACAATTTCTTCACTAGGTATATATGGTGGATTAGAAACTAATATATCGAATTTTTTTCCTTTTAAAGGCTCTAACATATTACCAAGGTAAAATTCAACATTAGCATTCAACTTTTTATTATTATCTTTTGCCACTTCTAATGCCTCTTTGCTTATATCAGTTGCAATTACATTCATGTTTTGTTCCTCTAGATCCAAGCTAATAGCTATCGCTCCTGAACCGGTCCCGACATCAACAACTTCCACCTTGTTATTTCCAAATATTTCGTCATAAACAAACAAGACATTACCCACTAATTCCTCTGTTTCGAATCTTGGGATGAGAACTGAATCGTTAACTATAAACTCATACCCGTAAAAATATTCTACTCAATTTATATGTTGAACAGGAATATTATCAAAGATACATTTATTTAGGTTACATAAAAATATATCTTCAATTTCTTCTAGGCTCAGATTTTTTATAAAAGGATTTATTTTAAATAATACTTTTTCAAAAATTTCATGATGTTTCCCTCTTTAAAATGCCCAGTTTTATTCTTCTTTTGCGTTACCTAACTCACGATAAACTAGAGTGAAATAAAACTTCGCACTGATTCAGCAGACGCATTTGCGCTCTGCGGTTTATTTTCAGTAGATAAGCACAGCAAGATTAAGACCAACTAAAAAGGCGTTTTTTGATAATAGACAGGGTTCCATTTTTTCTCTTTAAAGTAACGATTTATATGACCTTTATGCGAAAAATATTGGTCAAAGCTTTATTCGTTAATTTTGCATTGATGCATCACCGCGCGCTGACTTTTATGTAATATTTTCTTTATGCTGGAATTATTTGCTTGCCGCTAATTTAAAAAGAGCAACAATCAATAAGAGTCACTCTGTGGAATGAGCGAGTGTTTCGAAACGCCTATTTCACGTCTCATACCATACGGAGTTAAGTTTCAGGTGCAATTTTTGACAAAAACACGCAATAAAAGACAGTATCGGGGTTAATACTTTCTTTAGCGTTTGGGTGAAAAGCACATCAGCG